>NZ_JBIVKJ010000005.1:0-50906 GCF_044750705.1 Kitasatospora sp. NPDC088783 | reverse complement strand
GGCGGTCACCCGGACGCACCCGGCGCTGCTCGTGACGGAGCAGGTGACCCGCGCCCGCGCCGAACTGTCGACGGACTGCCGCACCGCGCACCCGCGAGATCGCCGAGCGGCTCTTCCTCAGCCCCCGCACGGTGGAGACCCACCTGTCCCGCGTCTACCGCAAACTCGACGTCCCGTCCCGGCTCGCGCTGTCCGACCTCCTGCGCCGGACCGGGTGACCGGTCGGCCGGTCGTTCGGTGGTCGTTCGGCGGTCGTTCGGCGGTCGTTCGGTCGGCTAGCGCCTCGCGCGGCGGCGGGCCAGCAGTCCGCCGAGTGCGGCGCCGACCAGCAGGGTGACCAGGAGGACCAGCCACAGCGGGAGGGTGACGGTGGGGATCCACAGCCGGATGCGCACCGAGGCGGTGTTCACCGCGATGAACCAGATCGCCAGCACGCCGAGCACCAGGAAGGCGATCGTCCTGATGCGCACGTCGCGGCCGCCGACCGTCATCGGGGACGGCCGGCCCGCGCTGTTCCTGTTGTCAGCCATGTGGCCCATTATGTGAGCGATGTCGCGATTCGGCCCGTCGGCGGCAGGTGCCCGAGGCTCCGGCGCGCACCCGCCCCCGTCCGCGCCCGTCCGCCCCCGGCGCGCCGGTTCCGGCCGGTCCGGTGCGCTGCCTACGGTGGGGTGGTGACAGATCGTCGACGCAACGGGTACCTGGGGGCGGCGGGCGCGTTCGCCGTCTGCATGGCCGGCACCACGCTGCCCACTCCGCTGTACGGGCTGTACCAGGAGCGGATCGGGTTCTCCGAGCTGATGGTGACGGTGGTGTTCGCCGTCTACGCGCTCGGGGTGATCGGCGTGCTGCTGCTGTTCGGGAACGTCTCGGACGCGGTGGGCCGCCGCCCGGTGCTGCTGTGCGGGCTGGCCTGCGCGGGTGCCAGCGCGGTGGCCTTCCTGGCCGAACAGGGCCTGGCCTGGCTGTTCGCGGGCCGCCTGCTGTCGGGCTTCGCGGCGGGCCTGTTCACCGGCACCGCCACCGCGTACGTCCTGGAGCTGGCCCCGCCCGAACGCCGGGCCAGGGTCGGTTTCGTGGCGACCGCCGCCAACATGGGCGGCCTGGGCTGCGGGCCGTTGCTGGCCGGGCTGCTCGCCCAGTACGCGCCGGGGCCGCTGGTCCTGCCGTTCGCCGTCCACCTGGCCCTGCTGGTGCTCTCCTGGGCGGTCGCCTGGGCGCTGCCGGAAACCGTCGACGGGGCCCGCCCGCTGCGCACCGCCCGGCCCCGGCGGCCCGCGCTGCCGGCCGAGGTGCGCGGGGTGTTCGTGCCCGCCGCGATCGCGGCGTTCGCCGGGTTCTCGCTGCTGGGCGTGTTCACCTCGGTCAGCCCGGCCTTCCTCGCCGAGGACCTGGGGGTGCGCAACCACGCCGCGGTCGGCCTGATCGTCGCCGCCGCGTTCTTCGCCTCCACCGTCGGCCAGTTGCTGGTGCCCCGGCTCGGTGCCCGGCGGGCGATCCCGCTGGGCTGCCTGGTGCTGATCGGCGGCCTCGGCCTGCTCGCCCTCTCGCTCGCCACCGCCACCCTCGTCCCGCTGGTGCTGGCCGCCCTGGTCGGCGGCGCCGGGCAGGGCATGGCGCTGCGCGGCGCGGTCGGCGAGGTCGCGGACGCCGCCCCCGCCCGGCACCGGGGCGGCGTGCTCTCGGCCCTGTTCGTGGTCGCCTACCTGGGCATCTCCATCCCGGTGATCGGCGTCGGCCTGCTGTCCGGCCCGCTCGGCCTGGCCGACGCCGGACTGGTCTTCACCGCCTGCATGGCCGCCCTCGCCGCCGCCTCCGGCGCCTTCCTGCTGCGCCGCGCCCGATCCTCCCCCGCCTCCTGATCGGACGTCACGTCCCGCTGGCACCAACCCACTTGGCTCCCGGATGCGACACTCCCGACCCGTTCGCACCCGTACGGCGACCCCGGCCGGAACGGACCGGCCCGGCCGGATCGGGGCGGCCGGACCGGGGGGCGGCGCTGCTTGCGACGGCGGCACCGGCACCGGCACCGGCGGGCGCGCTGCCCGTCAGGCCGCCGTGACCGACTGCGGGAAGGCGAAGACCCCGTCGGGGTCGTAGCGGCGGGCGGTCCGCTGGAGCCGCGGCAGGTTCGGGCCGTAGTAGGCGCGGCCCCAGTCGGGCAGGGTGGCGTCGATGTAGTTGACGTACGCGCCGGGGGCACCGAGCCGGGCGAGGCCGTCGCGGATCTCGTCGACGGTGGCGCGGACCCGGTCCTCGGTGGCGGGGGTGGCGCCCGCGTAGACCTGGGCGCTGGCGAGCGAGCCGCGGTGCGGGAAGGCCGTCGCGTCGGGGGCGGGTTCGGCGACCGCGCCGCCGAGCGAGTCGAGCAGCAGGTCGACGCCGGTGCGGCCGGTCATCAGCTCGGTGAGCCGGGCCGGGTCCACCGGCCCGGGGCCGAGCATCCGGGAGACCGCGACGAAGCCGGTGCGGGTCAACCGCCCGCCCTCCCAGGTGGGGTGGCACTGGGCGACGGTGTCGTTGGCGCAGCCCGCCATGAACTTCATCGCGCCCAGGTAGTCCTTGGCGGCGACGGTGCGGCCGGTCGGCTGGGTGCCCGCCGCGCGCACCAGGCGGTCGATCTGCCGGTTCGCGCCGTCCGGGTCGCCGACCCAGCAGCCGACGACCTTGCAAGTGGGCGGGTTGCCGCCGGAGATCTGGCAGCTGGCCCAGAGTTCGGGCGGCGCGTCGGCGACCCACTGCTGCCAGGCGCCGAGCACCTGCGGGACGGAGCCGGCCGGGAAGGGCAGGACGAAGACGGTCAGGCCGGGCGCGGGCGGGGTGTCGAAGGTGAACCGGGTGACCACGCCGAAGTTCCCGCCCCCGCCGCCGCGCAGCGCCCAGTGCAGGTCGGGTTCGTGCTCGGCGTCGGCGGTCAGCACGCAGGAGTCGGCGGTGACGACCTCGGCGGCGGTGAGCCGGTCGCAGGTCAGGCCGTACTTGCGGGCCAGCACCCCGATGCCGCCGCCCAGGGTGAGGCCGCCGATGCCCACGGTGGGGCAGGACCCGCCGGGCAGCAGCCGGCCGGCGGCGGCCAGGCCCGCGTAGACCTCGATCAGCCGGGCGCCCGCGCCGACCTCGGCCCTGCCGTCGGGGTCGACCCGGACGGTGTTCAGCGCGCGCAGGTCGATCACCAGGCCCCGGTCCGGGATGCTGTAGCCGAGGTAGCCGTGGCCACCGCTGCGGGCGGCGATCGGGAGGCCGTGGCCGCGCGCCACGTCCAGGCAGGCCCGGACGTCGTCGGCGGAGGCGCACTTGGCGACCGCGCCGGGGAGTTGGCCGTCGTTCAGTTCGTTGAAGCCGAGCCGCGCCGTCCCGTACCCGGGGTCGGCGGGCAGCACCAGCCGGTCGCCGAGCCGTTGCCGCAGCGCCTGCCAGTCCGGCGGCGCGGCCCGCCACCCGCGTTGGCGGGGCGGGAACGCCCGCACCGAGCCCGCGTCCGCGCCGGAGGCCGGACCCGAACCCGGGCCCGAACCCCGGTCCTGCGCGCGGGCCGGGGAGACGCCCGCCGCGAGCCCCGCCCCCAGTGCTCCGCCCACGGTCAGAAAACGACGACGGTCCATTGTCACGACGCACCTTCCTCCCCCGCGCCGGGCGCACGGAGGCTCTGCGCCGATCGTCACGCCCCGCCCCGCCGCCGCCCGGCCGCGGCCCGCCGGAGTGCGTCCGATGGCCCAGCGCGCGTCCGCGCGCGCACGACGCCCCGCCGGGCTCCGCGCGCCGGGGGCTGCCGGCCGGAGCGCCGACCCGAGCCGGTGGACGCGCCGGGCAGCAGGCACAATCGCCGGTATGCGTACTCTTCTCGTCATCGGCATCGGCGCGGGCGACCCCGACCACCTCACCCTGGAGGCGGTCAAGGCGATCGGCCGCACCGACGTGTTCCTGCTGCTCGACAAGCCGGAGGAACGGCAGGACCTGATGCGGCTGCGGCGGGAGATGATCGCCGAGCACGGCCGGGCCGGGCACCGGGTGGTCGAGCTGGTGGACCCGGCGCGGGACCGGTCGGCGGCCGGGTACGCGGAGGCGGTCGAGGAGTGGCGGGAGCGGCGGGCCGACCTGGTGGAGCGGGCCGTGGCCGAGGAGCTCCCGGACGGCGGGACGGGCGCGCTGCTGGTGTGGGGCGACCCGTCGCTGTACGACAGCGTGACCGCCGTGCTGGACCGGGTCCTGGCGCGCGGGCGGACCGGGTTCGGGTACACGGTGGTGCCCGGCGTCAGCAGCGTCTCGGTGCTGGCGGCCCGCCACCGCACCACGCTGACCCGCACCGCGCGGCCGGTGCGGATCACCACCGGGCGGCGGCTGGCCGCCGAGGGCTTCGGGCCGGGCGCCGAGGACGCGGTGGTGATGCTGGACGGGCAGGCCGCGTTCACCGCCATCGACCCGGCGGGCGTGCACATCCACTACGGGGCGTACCTGGGCACCGAGGACGAGATCCTGGTCTCCGGCCCGCTGGCCGAACAGGCCGACCGGATCGCCGAGTTGCGGGCCGAGGCCCGGACCCGCAAGGGCTGGATCATGGACAGCTACCTGCTGCGCCGCACCGACGGCTGAACACCGCCCGGGCACCGGCTGACCACCGTCCGCCGTCCGCCGTTCGCCCGCGCGTCCCACGGACCGGACAGCTGCCGCACTTCGCACCGGAGAACGCCCGGTCCGTTCTACACTGGCCGCGCAACTGGTTCGCCCTGTCCGCCAGGCAGGGCGTCGCAAGAGGGAACCCGGTGGGAATCCGGGACTGCCCCGCAGCGGTGAGTGGGAACGACCGCCGTCATACGCACTGGGTCCGGACGGGCCTGGGAAGCGACGGCCAGTAGGTGCCCGGGAGCGTCGAGCCTCCCCGGGCGGGCCCGCGAGTCCGAAGACCTGCCCGTTGCCCGGGTGCGACCGTTCGCACCCGGTGACCGGTGACCTCGAGGGCGGGTCGGTACGGACACCAGGCGGGCAGGCGCGGTCGAGCGCGGCACCGCCCGGTCTCGGCACCCTTCCGCGCCTCCTGTGCACCGGACCCAGGATCAAGGCTCGCGAGGAGAGTCCCCTTGACTGCGAAGTCCGTAGCCGCGGCAACCGTCCACGGATACCCCCGCCAGGGCGGGAACCGGGAACTGAAGAAGGCCGTCGAGGGCTACTGGCGGGGCACCGTCACCGCCGACGCGCTGCACTCCACCGCCGCCGAACTGCGCTGCGCCAACTGGCGGCAGCTGGCCGGCGCCGGCATCACCGAAGTCCCCACCGGCGACTTCTCGCTGTACGACCACGTGCTGGACACCACGGTCGCCGTCGGCGCGGTCCCGCCCCGGCACCGGGCCGCGTACCAGGCCGACCCGCTGGACGGCTACTTCGCGATGGCGCGCGGCACCCAGCAGGTGGCGCCGCTGGAGATGACCAAGTGGTTCGACACCAACTACCACTACCTGGTGCCGGAGTTGGGCCCGGACACCGTCTTCGCCGCGCACTCCGCCAAGCAGGTCGGCGAACTGCGCGAGGCGCTCGGCCAGGGCTACCGGGCCCGCCCGGTGCTGCTCGGCCCGGTCACCTACCTGCTGCTCGCCAAGCCCGCGCCCGGCGTGGCCGCCGACTTCGAGCCGCTCACCCTGCTGGACCGGCTGCTGCCGGTGTACGCGGAACTGCTGGCCGACCTGCGGGCGGCCGGCGCCGGGTGGGTGCAGCTCGACGAGCCCGCGCTGGTGCAGGACCGCACCCCGGCCGAGCTGAACGCCGCCGCCCGCGCCTACCGGGAGCTGGGCGCGCTCACCGACCGCCCCAGGCTGCTGGTCGCCTCCTACTTCGACCGGCTCGGCGAGGCGCTGATCACCCTGGCCAAGGCCCCCGTCGACGGCCTGGCGCTGGACTTCACCGGCCCGGCGGCGGGCAACCTGACCGACCTGGCGGCCGTCGGCGGCCTGCCCGGCAAGCGGCTGGTCGCGGGGGTGGTCGACGGCCGCAACGTGTGGATCAACGACCTGGAGAAGTCCCTCGCCACCCTGGCGACCCTGCTCGGCCTGGCCGACACGGTGGACGTCGCCCCCTCCTGCTCACTGCTGCACGTCCCGCTGGACACCGCCGCCGAGCGCGACCTCGACCCGCAGATCGGCCGCTGGCTGGCCTTCGCCCGGCAGAAGGCCGCCGAGACCGCCCTGCTGGCCCGCGCCCTGCGCGAGGGCACCGCCGCCGTCACCGCCCAACTCGCCGCCAACCGGGCCGACCTGGCCTCCCGCGCGGCCTCCCCGATCACCCGCGACCCGGCGGTCCGGGCCAGGGCCGCCGCCGTCACCGAGGCCGACATCCGCCGCGACGCCCCGTACGCCGTCCGCGCCGCGGCGCAGAAGGCCCGGCTCGGCCTGCCGCTGCTGCCCGCCACCACCATCGGCTCCTTCCCGCAGACCGCCGAACTGCGCTCCGACCGCGCCGAGTTGAACGCCGGACGGATCGACGCGGCGGACTACCGCAAGCGGATGGAGGCCGAGGTCCGCGAGGTGGTCGCCTACCAGGAGCGGGCGGGCCTGGACGTGCTGGTGCACGGCGAGCCCGAACGCAACGACATGGTGCAGTACTTCGCCGAGCAGCTCACCGGCTACCTGGCCACCCGGCACGGCTGGGTGCAGTCCTACGGCACCCGGTACGTGCGTCCGCCGGTGCTGGCGGGCGACATCTCCCGCCCGCACCCGATGACAGTCGACTGGTACCGCTTCGCGCAGGGCCTCACCGACCGCCCGGTCAAGGGCATGCTGACCGGCCCGGTCACCATGCTGGCCTGGTCGTTCGTCCGCGACGACCAGCCGCTGGCCGACACCGCCCGGCAGGTCGCCCTCGCCCTGCGCGACGAGGTGGCGGACCTGGAGGCGGCGGGCGCCGCCGTGATCCAGGTCGACGAGCCCGCGCTGCGCGAGACGCTGCCGCTGCGGCGCTCCGGCTGGCCCGCGTACCTGGACTGGGCCACCGACGCGTTCCGGCTCACCACCTCCGGGGTCCGCGCCGACACCCAGGTCCACACCCACATGTGCTACGCCGAGTTCGGCGACATCCTGCGCGCCATCGAGGAGTTGGACGCGGACGTGATCTCGCTGGAGGCCGCCCGCTCGCACATGCAGGTGGCGCGCGAACTCGCCGAGGCGGGCTACCTCGCCGAGGTCGGCCCGGGCGTGTGGGACATCCACTCCCCGCGCGTCCCCTCCCCCGAGGAGGCGCTGGAACTGCTGCGGGCCGGGCTGGCCGCGATCCCCGCCGAGCGCCTCTGGGTCAACCCGGACTGCGGCCTGAAGACCCGCGGCTGGACCGAGACCCGGGCCTCGATCGACAGCCTGGTCGCCGCCGCCCGCACCCTGCGGGCAGAACTGACCGGCTGACGTCCCGCCCGCGACGGACGGGCCCGGAACGCCGACGGGCCGGCACGCACCGCATGCGGTGCGTGCCGGCCCGTCGGGCGCGCCGCTAGCGGGCGGCGGGGGCCGCCGTGGCGGTCGGCTCGGCGGTGCGGGCCGGCTTGGGCAACAGGAGCCGCTCGGCCAGGTGGCCGAAGAGCAGGCCGAAGGACAGCCAGAGGGTGAGCTGGATGGCCAGGGCCGCGACCCGGAACTGCCAGAGCAGGGTGGCGGAGAAGTCCTCGGGGACTTCGTTGATCGCGGGCAGCAGGACGTACCCGAGACCGATCAACACGGCGTAGCCGAGCCCGGCCACGACCGTGGCGTTCCAGTTGCCCAGCCGCGGGGCGAGCTGCTTGCCGGCCACCACGGCGGCGACGGCGAGCAGCACGCTCAGCAGCATCATCAGGAAGTACAGGGTGGTGCGCTTGCCGATGGTGTCCGGGTCGCCCACCGACGGCGGATTGGCCGGGTACTTGAGGAACGGGACGAGGTAGACGGAGGCCAGCGCCGCGCCGGAGAGCAGCAGGGCGGCGGCCCGGGGGCCGAAGCGGCCGGTGCGGCCGAGGGCGAAGCAGTACGCGAGGGCGGCGATGCCGCCGAGCGCGATGCCGTAGACCAGGATGCCGGTGGCCAGGCCCGCGGTGGACTGGAGGGTGCGGCTGACCAGTTCCTCGCCGTGCTCGTGGCTGTGGGAGTCCTCGAAGGCGATCGCGGCGTCCACCCGGGGTTCGCCGAGCAGGTAGGCCACGATCAGGGCGAGGACGCCCGCGCCGAGCCCGGCGAGCATGCCGCGGACCAGCAGGTTTCTGACGATGTGGGAATTCATGTGCGCGGGTGCTCGCTTCTTCTGCCGGAGCGGATCAGTGGCAGGGGAAGCCGAGCAGGTGCCGGCCGTCGTGCACCCACTCGTGCACGCTCTCGCCGGAGAGCAGCGAGGTGGCGCCCTGTTCGGCGCCGACGAAGTAGAGCAGGGTGAGCAGCAGGATGCCGAAGAAGACCGCCCAGGGCGCGATCGCCTTGACGGAGAGGGGGGTGATGGCCGGCGTGGCGGCGGGCGCTATGGGGTGAGCCATGGCCGTGTGACCTCCTTGCGGGAACTCGCGTCCCGGTCGTGTGGAGCAGGGTCGACGGAGGCGGGTCTGACTTCCCGTCGGCCGCCTGGGCGGCTCCGGGTTCACAGTGGCGCGACCGTGCCGGGCTCTCACCGGACTTCCACGCACCGTCGTTGATGTGGACTTGTTCGCCGAGAAGGTACCGTTCCCGGGCGGGCCCCGCCAGGGGCGCGGCACGCCATGCTACCAATGCGTGCACGAATGGTCCCCGGGAGGGAGGCGCTGTGGAGCTCCGGGTGATGTTGGTCGCACCGGCACCCGCCGGGTCGACGGCGGGCCGCCCCCCGACGCCCGGACGGTGTGCGCACGGTCGGTGCACGTCCGACCGGTGCACGTCCGACCGGCGCGCGTACGGCCGGTGGGTGCCCGGCCGGTGCGCGTCCGGCCGGTGGGCGGCATGACCACGGGAGTCCGAACGGTCCGGGTGGCCCTGATCGCCCCGGCGCTCGGCGCGGAGCTGCGCGGGGCGCGGTTCGGGGACGACCACCCGCTGACGGAGGCCGAACTGGCCCCGGCCCGCGCCCTCGCCGCGCCCCGGGCCGACCGCGTCCTGTCCGCGCCCTCTCCGCGCTGTCGGCAGACCGCCGGGGCGCTGGGCCTGGTTCCGGACGCTGTCGAGCCCGCGCTGGCGGACCTGGACGCGGGCGCCTGGCGCGGCCGTCCGCTCGCCGAACTCGCCGCCGCCGAACCGCGGTCGCTCGCCGCCTGGCTGTCCGACCCGGGCTTCGCCCCGCCCGGCGGCGAGTCCGTCACCGCCCTGCTGGCCCGGGTCGGCCGCTGGCTGGACGCCCTGCCCGCCGACACCGGCCACCTGCTGGCCGTCGCCGAACCGGCCGCCGTCCGGGCCGCCGTGGTGCACGCCCTGGCCCTGCCGCCCGCCGCGTTCTGGCGCCTGGACGTCGCCCCCCTCACCGCCACCCACCTCAGCGGACGCGCCGCCCGCTGGAACCTGCGCTGCGGCGCCCCCCTGACCGCAGCCACCTGACGGGCCATCAACTCCCTTGTCCACCAGGGGGAGTGACGACCTTCGTCCACCGCGCCGGGCATTCGGCCGGCCACCCTTCCCGCCGACCCGCACGGCCCGACCGCCCATCCGGCGCGCCGCCACCCCCCGCGCCACCCGGCGCGGCCGGTCAGGCGGTGCGCCCGGCGGTCGACCCCGCGGGTGCACCGGATCGGCCGGATCGGGCCGGTGCGCCGCCTAACGCCCCCGAACCGTGACCTGACCGCGCGTCAATTCCCGCTCCGGTGCCGTATTGTCGCCGTCCTCAGCCGTCCTCAGCCGGACGCGGCCGTATCCGCCGTTCCGGGCGGGGGGACGTCCGGCCGTACGGGTCGGCGGGAACGACGGGAGGGACACGGGTGCGGACGCGGACACGGTCGACGGCGGTGCTTCCGACGGGGTGCGGCTGGTGACGGCCGTGGACGGCCTCCCGCCGGCGGCTGCCGAACCGGGCGCGGAGCAGCGGGAGTTCGCCGAGGAGCTGCGGGCGCTCTGCCGCGGCCTGGACGCCCCGGAGGTGGACGGTGTGGCCGCCCGCTGCGGACTGGGCCCGGACGCGCTCGCCGACTTCCTCGCGGCCGTGCGGATTCCGCCGTGGGAGTTCGTCGAGGCGCTGCTCGACACCCGGGTCGCCGCCCGCGCCGACGTCCCCGCGCCGGAGTGCGCCCGGGCGCGGCTGCGCCGGTCGCGGATGGCCGCGCTGCGGGTCGCCCGGCCGATCGGCCGGGCCGTCTGCCAGCTCGAAGGTCAACTGCACGCCGCCGAACGGGAGATGCAGGAGGCGGACGAGGAGGCCGAGCAGGCCGAACGCGCGCTGTCCCGCGACCGTCGGGCCCTCGCCGGGTCACCGCCCGCGCACCCCGGACACTCGGACGACCCTGAACAGCCCGACGACCCCGGACGCGCCGCCCTCGCCGAACGCGTCGCGCTGCTCGCCGAGCGGTCCGATCGGGCCCGCGAACAGTCCGCCCGGGCCGCGGCCCGCCACGCCCTGCTGCGCCGCCAACTCGCCCTGGTGGAACGCCAGCAGGGCACCACGGCCGCCCCGCCCGGACCCACCGGCGGCTCCCCGACGGACGGCGACGGCCACAGCGACGGGGACGGGGACGGGGACGGACCGCCGCCGAAGATCCTGCTGGTGGACGACCGCCGCGAGAACCTGGTCGTCCTGGAGGCCCTGCTCGGCCCGCACGGCCACCAGCTGGTCTCCGCGACCTCCGGCCCCGACGCGCTGCGCGCGCTGATGGAGCCGGACGGCTACGCCGCGATCCTGCTGGACGTGCAGATGCCCGGCATGGACGGCTACGAGACCGCCGCGCACATCCGGAGCCGGGCCCGCACCCGCGACATCCCGATCGTCTTCGTCACCGCCATCGGCAGCGGCCCCGACCACGCGATGCGCGCCTACGCCGCGGGCGGCGCCGACTTCATCCCCAAGCCGGTCGACCCCTGGGCGGTACGGGCGAAGGTCGCCTCCTTCGTCGAACTGCACCGCGCCCGCCCCACCGACAGCTGACCCCACCGGCCCCCTCCGGAAGGTTTCACCCGGTGCCGTTCCCCGCCCCGCGCCCCGCCCCGGGTTAGCGTGGCGCGGTGAACGACACCCAGACCGACCGCGGCGGCGCCCGGCCCGACGGCGACGGCGACGGCCAGTACGACGGCCACTACGACGACGACGGCATGGTGCGGGTGCGCGGTGCCCGGGTGCACAACCTGCGGGACGTGTCGGTGGCCGTCCCGCGCGGCGCGGTGGTCGCGTTCACCGGCGTGTCCGGCTCGGGCAAGTCCTCGCTGGCCTTCGGCACGCTGTTCGCCCAGGCCCAGCACCGCTACCTGGAGTCCGTCTCGCCCTACGCCCGCCGCCTGCTGCGCCAGGTCGAGGCCCCACAGGTGGACGCGGTGACGGGCATGCCCCCGGCCGTCGCCCTGGAGCAGCGCCGCTCCGTGCCGTCCTCCCGGTCCTCGGTCGGCACCATCAGCACCATGTCCAACCTGCTGCGGATGCTGCTCTCCCGCTGCGGCGACTACCCGCCGGGCGCGTCCCGGCTGGACTCCGACGCGTTCTCGGCGAACACCCCGGCGGGCGCCTGCCCGGAGTGCCACGGGCAGGGCGTGCTGCACCGGGTGACGGCGCGTTCGCTGGTGCCCGACGACTCGCTGTCGATCCGGCAGGGCGCCGTCGCGTCCTGGCCCGGCGCCTGGCAGGGCAAGAACCTGCGCGACATCCTGGGCGCGCTCGGCCACGACCTGGACCGGCCCTGGCGCGAACTGCCGGCCGCCGAACGGGAGTGGATCCTGTTCACCGACGAGCAGCCGGTGGTCACCGTCCACCCCGAGCGCGAGCCCGGCCGCGTCCAGCGCCCCTACCGGGGCAAGTACAGCAGCGCCCGCCGCCTGGTCCTGAAGTCCTTCGCCGAGTCCCGCAGCGAGGCCGCCCGCACCCGGGCCGCCGCCTTCCTGGAGCAGTCCACCTGCCCGAACTGCCACGGCCACCGGCTGCGCCCCGAGGCGCTGGCCGTCACCTTCGCGGGCCTGCCGATCACCGGCCTGGCCGCTCTCCCGGCCGCCCGCCTGGCCGACCTGCTGCGCCCGTACACCGCCGGGGACGGCCCCGCCGGGCTGATCACCGCCGACCTCACCGACCGCCTCACCGCCCTGTCCCGGCTCGGCCTCGGCTACCTCTCGCTCGACCGCGCCGCCCCCACCCTGTCCACCGGCGAGCTCCAACGCCTGCGCCTGGCCACCCAGTTGCGCTCCGGCCTGTTCGGCGTGGTGTACGTCCTGGACGAGCCCTCGGCGGGCCTGCACCCGGCCGACACCGAGGCGCTGCGGCGCGTCCTGGCCGAGCTGCGGGCCGCGGGCAACTCGGTGTTCGTGGTCGAGCACGACATGGCGGTGGTGCGCGGCGCGGACTGGCTGGTGGACGTCGGCCCGGCCGCGGGCTCCGGCGGCGGACACGTCCTGTACAGCGGCCCGGTGGACGGCCTGCGCGCGGTGGACGACTCCGCCACCCGCCGCTTCCTGTTCGACCCGCCGCCCCCGCCGCCCTCCCGCAACCGCGCCCCCTCCGGGGTGCTGCGCCTGCGCGGCGTCACCCGGCACAACCTGCGCGGCGTCGACGTGGACGTGCCGCTGGGCGTGCTGACCGCCGTCACCGGCGTCTCGGGCGCGGGCAAGTCGACGCTGCTCGCCGCGGCGGCGGCCGAAGCCGCCGGCTCCCACCGCGTGGTGACCTTCGACCAGACCCCGCTGGGCCGCACCCCGCGCTCCAACCTGGCCACGTACACCGGCCTGCTGGACACCGTCCGCAAGCTGTTCGCCGCCACCGAGGAGGCGAGGGCGCGCGGCTACGGCGCGGGCCGGTTCTCCTTCAACGTGGCCGCCGGACGCTGCCCGACCTGCGAGGGCGCGGGCGCGATCGAGGTCGAGCTGCTGTTCCTGCCCACCGCGTGGAGCCCCTGCCCGGACTGCCACGGCAGCCGCTACAACCCGCGGACCCTGGAGATCAGCTACCGCGGCGCCACCATCGCCGACGTCCTCGCCCGCACCGTCGACGAGGCCGCCGCCTTCCTCGCCGACGTCCCGCCCGCCCACCGCGTCCTGACCACCCTCCAGCAGGTCGGCCTCGGCTACCTGCGGCTGGGCCAGCCCGCCCCCGAACTCTCCGGCGGCGAGGCGCAACGCGTGAAGCTCGCCGCCGAACTCCAGCACGCCCGGCGCACCCGCACCCTCTACCTGCTGGACGAACCCACCACCGGCCTGCACCCCGCCGACAGCGAGCGGCTCACCGCCCAGCTCCACCACCTGGTCGACGCGGGCGCCACCGTCCTGGTCGCCGAACACGACCTTGACCTGATCGCCGGCGCCGACCACGTCATCGACCTCGGCCCCGGCGGCGGCGACACCGGCGGCCGCGTCCTCGCCACCGGCACCCCCACCACCCTCGCCACCTCCCCCGGCAGCCGCACCGCCCCGTACCTGGCGGAGCGCCTCGGCCTGCCCTGACCTGCCGCTCCGACGGCCGACGGCCGACGGCAGGGGCCCGCGCGGTCGTCACGCGGGCCCTTCGACTCCCTTTCCGGCAGGCTCAGTTGGCGAGGCTGAAGTCCCCGCCCACCGGGGCTGCGATCTTGTCGACGCCGGTCAGGGCGGTCAGCGTGATGACGGGGGTGCTGCTCTCGGTGGTGGTGCCGTTGCCGAGTTGGCCGGAGCCGTTGGCGCCCCAGGAGTGGACGGTGTTGTCGCCGAGCAGCACGATGGTGTGCTCGCGGCCGCCCGCGACCAGTTGGACGCCCTTGATGCCGGGCACCGGGACGGGGGTGATGCGGTAGTCGGTGGTGCCGTCGCCGATCTGGCCGGAGGTGTTCTGGCCCCAGGACTTGAGCTTGTTGTCGCTGTCGGTGACGGCCAGGCTGTGGTTGCAGCCCGCGGCGATCTGCGAGACGCCGCCGAGCCAGATGCCCTGGGTGTCGACGGGCGTGTAGCGGTTGATGGTGCTGTTGTCTCCGAGCTGGCCGGTCGCGTTGTAGCCCCAGGCTTTGACGGCGTTGCCGCTGGTGGGCCTGGTGCCGCCGCTGGGCGGGCCGACCAGGGCCAGGTTGTGGTTGCAGCCGGCCGCGATCTTGGTGACGCCGGCGAGTCCGCCGACCGGGGAGGGTACGTTGCGGCTGGCGGAAGTGCCGTCGCCGAGTTGCCCGTTGATGTTGTAGCCCCAGGCCCAGACGGTGCCGTCCTCGCGCAGCGCGAGGCTGTGGTTGAGTCCGGCGGCGATCGCCACCACCTTGTTGAGTCCCTCGACCCGGACCGGGACGCTGCTGTCCGTGTTGGTGCCGTTGCCGAGCTGCCCGTAGTTGTTGCGGCCCCAGGCGACCACGGTCTGGTCGTCGAGCAGGGCGAGGCTGTGCCAGCCGCCGGCCGCGACGTCGCGGGCGCTGGAGAGGTTGACGACCTGTCCGGGCGCGTTGTGGCTGAACACGCTGCCGTCGCCGAGCTGCCCGGAGCCGTTGGCGCCCCAGGACTGCACGGTGCGGTCGGTGAGCAGCGCCAGCCCGTGCCCGGTGGCGGAGCCGCCGCCACCGGCGGCGATCTTGACGACCTCCGCGCTGGTCAGGCCGAGCACGGTGGTGGCGGTGGTGCGGAAGTCGGTCCAGGTGCCGTCGCCGAGCTGCCCGGACCGGTTGTTGCCCCAGGCCTTGAGCCGCTTCTCCTGCGCGTGCGCGGTCCCGGCGGGCACGGCGGTCAGGCTGAGCGCGGTGAGCGCGGCCAACCCGGCGGCGAGAGCGGGACGCAGGGCAGCAGGACGCAGGGCAGGACGCAGGGCGGGGCGCGGCCGGGCGCGGCGGGCGGCGGCGGACTGGGTGGACGTCATGGGGTGCCTTCCTCGGGTCCTCGATGGGGTGCGGTCAGCGCGCGAGGCTGAAGTTGCCGTTGCTCGGCGCGGAGATCAGGGAGACGCTGCCGGACTTGGCGAGCACCTGGACGGGGGTGTTGCGCTGGGTGGTGGTGCCGTCGCCGAGCTGGCCCTTGTCGTTCAGCCCCCAGGCCTGCACGGTGCCGTCGGCGAGCACGGCCAGGTTGTGCGCGGAGCCGGCGGCGATCGCCTCGACGCCGGAGACCCCGGGGACGGGCACGCTGGTGTTGCGCTGGGTGGTGGTGCCGTCGCCGATCTGCCCCTTGTCGTTGGCGCCCCAGGCGCGCAGCGTGTGGTCCTGGAGCAGGGCCAGGGTGTGGGCGGCCCCGGCGGACAGCTCGGTGACGTCGGTCAGCTCCTGCACGGGCACGGGGTAGGGCTTGTTGACGACGGTGTCGTCGCCGAGCTGGCCCTTGTCGTTGGCGCCCCAGGCGTAGACGTGGCCGTCGGCGAGCAGCGCGAGGGCGTGGCCGGCGCCCGCGGTGACGCCCTTGACGGTGGTCAGGCCGGGGATGGTCATCGCGGTGGTGCGGGTGGCGGGGGTGGGCGCGGGGACGGGCGCGGTGGAGCTGACGGGCACCGGGGTGACGCCGAGCTGGCCCTTGTCGTTGTTGCCCCAGGTCTTGACGGTGCCGTCCTTGAGCAGCGCCATGCTGAAGGTGTCCCCGGCGGCGATCGCCTTGACGTCGGAGAGCCCGGCGACGGTGACGGGCAGGTTGGTGTTGACGACGGTGCCGTCGCCGAGCTGGCCCTTGTCGTTGGCGCCCCACGCCTTGACGGTGCCGTCCTTGAGCAGGGCGAGGGCGTGCGAGCCGCCGGCCGCGACGGCCTCGACGCCGGTCAGTCCGGCGACCAGTCCGGGCACCGCCGCGTCCTCGGTGGCGCTGGTGGTGCCGTTGCCGAGCTGGCCCTTGTCGTTGCGGCCCCAGGCTTCGACGGTCCCGTTGCCGAGCAGCGCGAGCGCGAACCCGGTGACGGTGGTGCCGCTGGTGGTGCCGCCGGCGGCGATCCCGTTGAGCTCGGCCCCGGCCATGCCGACCACCGAGGCGGGGGTGAGCCGCTGGGTCTTGACGGTGCCGTCGCCGAGCTGCCCGTTGGCGTTGTTGCCCCAGGCGCGCAGCCGCAGGTCGTAGGCGGACGCGGTGCCGCCCGGCAGGGCGGTGGTGCACACCAGGGTCAGGCCCGCCACCAGCGCGGGCAGGGTGGCGGCGGGCAGCTGGCGCAGCTTGCGGTGCATCGGTGGTTCCTCCATGGACAGGGGCGTGCGGGGCGTACGGGAGGTGCGGGGCGTACGGGAGGTGCGGGACCTGCGGGATGCGGGCCGGCGGCGTCAGGGGGCGGGCCGGACGGGCGTGCCGGGGACGGCGCGCTCGACGGGACCGCCCTGGGCGAACCGTCCGGGCGGGGGCTGGACGGGGCGGTTCTCGTCGACCGGCCGGTGCGCGCCGTGCGGCGCGGGGCCGGCCGGCATCGCGGGGCCGGCGGACGCCGTGGGGCGGGCGTTCGGCGCGGTCTCCGACGCGGCGGCCGGGGGCGCGGCGAGCAGGGCGGCGAGCAGGCAGGGGGCGGTGGCCGCGAGCAGGGCGGCGGTTCGGGTCTGGGGTGTCATCGGGGCCTCGTGGTCACGGTCGGGGCGTGGCGCGGCGCGGCCCGGTGGGGCGTGCGGCGGCAACCCGACTCCGGTCGAAGTCGAAATGATGATCCGATCGCCGGGATACCTAACCCGGCACCACCGGGTTCGTGCGGACACGGACCGCTTTCCATGCCAACGGCCCATCCGCTCCTCCGACCGCCCCCCGTTCGGTCCGCCATCGGTTGCGGTGCGTAGTCGAGCCGCCCAGCATGGCCAGGGATCTTGATCGTCAGCTGCCTTGACCTGACGTCAACCAATCGGCTCTGTAGCAGAGTTCAGGGAGGAACCCGTTGCTCCGGACCTCATCGGCCAGACTCCTGGCCATCACCCTCAGTAGCTGCGCCGCCCTGGCCGCACCGGCCCCGGCGGGCGCGGAGGACACCGAGCCGGCCGTCGTGGTCAACGGCACCTTCGTCTCCCCGAAGGTGACGCCCGGGCAGAACTGGGAGCGCCTCACCATCGACGGGTGGGACGGCCCCGGCCTGCTCTCCGCCGGCCGCGCCAACCACCCGCGGGGCTACCAGGCCGCCTTCCTGGCCTCCCCCGACTCGGCCACCCCCCTCAGCACCCGGCTGCGCGCCGTCCGCGCGGGCGCCACGGTCACCCTCACCTGGGACGACAACCCCGACACCTGTGTGGGCAAGGGCGTCGCCCGGCGCAGCTACACGGTCTCGGTCGCGGGCGACGCCAACCAGCCGGGCGCGTTCGCCACCAACGAGCCCACGGGAAGGGCGAACTGGTTCATCGGCCGGTCCTACTCCTTCACCGCGGCCGAGGACTCGCCCAGGGTCACCTTCTCCTTCGACGCCTCCAACCCCACCCCGAGCTGCCAGCCGTCGATCACCGACGTGGCCGCCCGGCAGACCGCCCCGACGGCCCCGCCGAAGGGCGCCACCGACCCGTGCTCGGGCGGTACCGCGGGCGGCTCGCAGTGCGCGGACGTCGGCGGTGCCGAGGAGGAGATCGCCAAGTGCCCGGCCACCGACCGCGACTGCCTGGCCGCGGTGACGGGGGACGGACAGCAGACCGAGGACGGCATCGACCAGCAGACCACCGCCGTCCAGGACTTCGGCGACATCCCGCGCGAGGAGAGCCCGGACGCCGCCGCCCAGGGCCTCTGCCCGCTGTCCAACGCCCTGACCGACGGCCTCCCGCCCTCGTCCATGGTCATCCCACCGAGCCAATGGGGTCCGTGCTGATGCTCCGTCAATTCCCTTACATCAAAGGTTCGGTGCTGCTCGCCGCCGCCCTCGCGCTGACCGCACCGGCACCCGTCGCGCACGCCGCCGACACGGTCGACGCCACCGTCCCGAACGGCACCTTCGCCGACCCCGTCGCACCCGACAACGGCACCCAGGCCGGGCACGCCGACTGGTCGCCCGACCGCACCGGCGTGGTGTTCGGCAAGGGGCTGGCCCAGCACCCGCAGGG
This sequence comes from Kitasatospora sp. NPDC088783, assembly GCF_044750705.1. Classification (NCBI taxonomy): domain Bacteria; kingdom Bacillati; phylum Actinomycetota; class Actinomycetes; order Kitasatosporales; family Streptomycetaceae; genus Kitasatospora; species Kitasatospora sp. NPDC088783. The sequence continues at coordinate 32,917 of NZ_JBIVKJ010000005.1, read as the reverse complement.
CTACCAGGCGGCCTCGCTGAACTGGAACGGCGCGCCGCTGTCCCTGCGCACCCGGCTGTGGGGCGTCAGGAAGGGCTCCACCGTCACACTCACCTGGGACGACAGCCCGAGCACGTACCGCAGTTGCACGCCGGAGCAGGTCAAGGACGGCCAGACGTACAACGTCTCGCTGATCGTCGACGGTCCGGCGCCCGACCCGCAGGTCACCACCGCGGGCAGCGACAGCGTCGGCACCGCCAACTGGACGACGGGGCGCGCCTTCTCCTTCACCGCGACCGAGGACAACCCGATGGTGTCCTTCGACTCGGCGGAGCCCGCCGGGGCGATGTCCTGCGGCCCGCTGATCACCAACGTGGCCGCCAAGCAGACGCCCGCGCCCGTCGACCGGAAGGTCCGCAAGGAGCAACTGCCGCCCCCGAAAGCGTACCGCGGCAACGACCCGCTGGAGCCGGGCGTGGCGGTGGACGACTGCGAGGGATCGCCGACCGCCTGCACCTTCACGGTCGACCGGCGCTACTCGTACCAGTACTACGGGCAGACCCGGATCGTCGGCGAGGTGTACCTGAACTGCACCCGCAACGCGGTCACCGACGACCGGAAACTGGAGGTCACCGAGCCGCCGTACGACAGCCTCACCCAGTACTACGCGCTGAAGGGCGCGCCGCTGCTGCCCAGCCGCTCCGACCTGTCGCAGAGCCGGCCGAACGTGGCGGCCCAGGTCGCGGCGGGCTTCGGCGTGGCGGGCGGGAACACCGCGGCGGTGTCCACCAGCAACCCGCTGACCTGGTCGCGGACCACCAGCAAGCCGCTGGACCCGGTGATCCAGCCCGGCGAGGTGAGCTGGATCGAGGTGCAGCCGGCCCGCGAACGGGTGGTCGGCTCGTTCACCAACTCCCGCAACGGCTACCGGCTGGACGCCACCTTCGACGTCCCGGCGACCGCGCTGCCGGACCGCTACTACCAGCGCACCGGCCCGCTCACCGAGGTCGAACTCCAGCGCTGCGGCGCCAGCCGGCCCACCGCCGACACCCCCGACAACGCGGCCGGCCCGGACAAGCGCCTGACCCCGCTGGACGCCCCACCGGCCGGCCTGGCCACCCGCGCCGTCCCGCTCACCCCCTGAACCGCTCCACCCGCCGGACCACTGAACTACCGCGCCACCGGATCGCTCCACCACCATCCGTCCTCCGCAAGCCGATCGGTCACCCGGTGCTCTCAACGCCGTTCAGTCGCCGCCCTGTTCACCGACCCCAGGAGCAACCCGTGCCGTCCACCCGCCTGTTGGCCCTCCCGCTCGGCGCCACCCTCGTCCTCACCGCCCCGTGGCCGGCCGGGGCGGCGAACACCGCCCCGGTGGCGGTGGAGAACGCGACGTTCTCCTCCCCCACCGTGCAGACCGGCACCTGGGCCACCGGCGTCGACGGCTGGACCGGCCCGACCGGCGTCGCCTCCACCACCCGCTCCGCCCACCCGCAGGGGCTCCAGGCCGCCACCCTGGGCTGGGGCGGCAGGGCGGTCTCGCTCAGCACCCGGCTGCGCGGCGTCCGGGCCGGCGCGAGCGTCACCCTCAGCTGGGACGACAACCCCGACACCTGCGCCGCCTCCGGCTCCGGCCCGCGCTCCTACACGGTGACCGTCGCGGGCGCGGCCAACACCCCCGGCAGCTTCGCCACCAAGGACCCCGCCGCGAGGGCCGACTGGTACACCGGCCGCACGTACACCTTCACCGCCGCCGAGGACTCCCCGCAGATCACCTTCACCAACACCGCCGCCACCAACCCCGGTTGCGGCCAGCTGATCACCAACGTCCAGGCCGCCCAGACCCCGCCGCCCGCCGCCGCCCCCGCCCCCGCGACCTCCGACCCCTGCGCGGGCGACGGCGCGAGCACCCCGGCCTGCGCCACCGACGCGGCCAACAAGGAGAAGATCGAGGACTGCCCGGCCACCAGCCGCCAGTGCCTGGAGGGCGTCGCGGGCAAGGGCGAGAAGGAGCACGCCGGGATCGACCAGCAGACCCAGGCCCTCGACGACTTCACCCACACCCCGCGCGACCAGGACCCGAACACGGCCCTCGGGCCGCTCTGCCAGGTCGCCGACCTGCACACCGGCAACCTCGAACCGGGCGACACCGTCCTCGCCCCCGGCACCTGGTGGTACTGCTGAACGTCCCCCGCCCTCCCGCGCAACGGCGTCGGGCCCGGTCAGTCGGTCCGGGCCCACTCCCGGCCGTCCGTCAGCCGGTACCGCGCCCGCGGGCGCTCACCGGCCGGGTGCGGGGCACCCTCGTACACGCCCTCCTCGGCACCGGGCAGGGCCCGTTTCGGGCGCAGGGTCAGGCAGTAGTCCTTGGCGTCGAAGGTCTGGGCGACCACGGTGCTGATGTTGCTGCTGGACGGGCTGGTCACCAGGATGTTCTTGACCGTCGTGCCGGTGTCGTCGACCGACAGCACGCCGACCGTCCGGGTCATCGCGCTGAGCATGCCGAACTGCAGCTCGTCGCCGATGCCGACGGTGAACTTCACCTGGGTGGTCTCGGTGTTGGTGCGCTTCCACTCGTGCGAGTAGGCGGCCTTGAAGGCGAGCTCGAAGGCCGCGGTGGCGCTCAGCTTGAGCTGGCCCGCGGCGGTGGCGCTGCCGCTGACGCTGGTCGAACTGCCGCTGCTGGTGTCGGTGTTGGGGCCGGTGTCCTTGGGCGCGGTCTGGTCGGTGTGCGAGGTCTCGGTCTTGCTGGAGCCCGCCGCCGTCCCGGACACGTCGGTGGTGTTGTCGATCGTTCCCTCGACGGTGGCCGAGCCGGAGATCTCGCCGGCCAGGTTGTCGGTGGTGCTCGACTCCAGCACCACCGTGCGGTAGACGTCGATCTTCTTGTTGGTGCAGTTGATGACGGTGTTGCCGACCGAGACCACGGCGGCGGTCCGCTCGGCCGCCAGTCCGGGGAGGAACCGGAAGCTGCACCCGTAGTCGCGCCCGCAGCCGTGCGCGACGGCGACGGCGTCCGGCAGCGGGGTGTCGCCGTCGAAGGCCTGCGCCACCAGCTCCTCGACGGCCGCCTGCGGGGCCTGCGGCGACACCGCCGCCCCGTCCGCGAAGGCCGCTCCGGAGGCCGGTCCGCCGACCGTCAGCAGTGCGGCGGCCAACGCCGCGCCCCGCTTCACCGCTTGCTCCAAGTGCCATCGGCGGTACGGGTGTACACCGCGTCCGGCACCCGCCCCGGCGGCTCCGGCGCCACCTCCAGCGGGCCCGGCCCCGCCACCGCCCGGCCCGGCGGGCGCAGCGACAGGCAGACGTCCGGGCGGGAGAAGGTCTGCGCGACGATGGAGCTGGCGGTGGCGACGGACGGGCTGTCCACCACCACGTTCTTGATGAACCGCCCGGTGTGGTTCACCGACAGGACGCCGACCACCCGGGTGACGGCGGTGAGCGCGCCGAACTGGATCTCGTCGTTGGCGGACACGGTGAACACCACCCGGGTGGACTCGCTGACGGAGGCTTGCCACTGCTTGGCGTAGGACGCCTGGAAGGCCAGCTCGAAGCCGGCCTTGGCACCCAGGTGGAGGGCGTTGGAGCCGGCCACGGTGCCGGTGGCCTCGGTGCTGTCCTGGAACTTGTCCTCGGTGGACGGCCCCTTGTCCTTGTTCGGCCCGTACTGGGTGGTGCCGTTGGTCGTGCCCGCCGTCAGGCTGCCCTGCGCGGAGGCGGTCACCGTGGTGTCGATGCTGCCGGTGACCGTGGCCTTGCCGGAGATCGAGCCGCTGATGTTGTCGGTGCTGCTGCTGGCCACCGTCAGGGTGCGGTCGATCTCCATGTCGTCGCCGGTGCAGTTGATCGCCGCGTTGCCGATCGAGGCGACCGCGCTGCCGAACAGCCCGACGACCCGGTCCGTCACCCGGAACGTGCAACTGCCGGGCCGGTCGCACTGCCCGGCGACCTCGGCGGGCGAGGCCAGCCGGGTCTCGCCGTCGTACGCCTCGGGCTCCGGCATCGGCGGCAGCACCGTCCTGCCGAACGCCCCGGCCCCTCCGGCCCCTCCGGCCCCTCCCGGGGCCTCCGCCGCCCCGTCAGCCTCCGTGCTGGTGGCGGTGGCGGCGGCAGCGGCCGGTAGGGCGAACGGCGCCAGGACGAGCGGCCCGGCCAACCCGGCGGCCAGCCCGGCCAGTGCGGCCCCGGGCACCAGGGCGGCGTACCGGCCCGTCCTGCGGACCGGTCGCGGGCATGCGGAACCAACCACGGATGCGCTCCTCACTCGTCGACGACCCCCGTACCGAGCCGTCCGAGCGGACCCCGGGCCCGCGGACGGCCCCCCTCGGCCCATCCTCCGTGAGCTTCGGATCGCGGGCGAACGGTCGTCGTCGCGGGTGCGCCATTCGATGGGCCGTCACCCGGTGGGACGTCGGCACCGGCTCGCGGCCACCGGAACGCCGGCCGGCTCCGGGTCGGCCCGCAACTCGGCGGCGGTGCGGACACGTTCCCCGTCGTCCCACGACACCGCGGACTCTCCGAACGGACGACGGACGACGGACGACGGCAGACGGTTCGGCCCCGCCGTCCCAGCAAGCACCGCGTCACACCACCGGACCGCCCGCCCGCTCGGCGGCCTCCTGCGCGGCCATCACCTCGTCGCCGTGCTCGAAGGCCCACGCGCCGAAGGCGTCGATGGCGGGCAGCAGGCTGCGTCCCAGCGCGGTGAGTTCGTAGGCCACGCCGGGACGGTCGGGGCGCGGCGGGTGGCGGTCGACCAGGCCGTTGTACTGGAGGCGGCGCAGCGTCTCGGTGAGCACCTTGGAGCTGATCCCGCCGATCCGTTCGCGCAGCTCGACGGGCCGGTACGGGCCCTCGCGCAACGCCCAGAGCAGGACGGCGTTCCAGGTGTGGGAGAGCAGGTCGAAGGCGAGGCGGGCCCGGCAGTCGGCGAGCAGCGGATCGGTGGTCACGTACCGAATGGTGCCCGACCGCCTCCCTAGGCTCGCATCCGAGGCCGCCGCCTTCACGCGGCCGTCACCCACGGGATCACACGGAACGGACGGGAGTCAGTCGATGCGGATCGGCATTCTGGGCACGGGCGCCATGGCGGACGCGCTGGGCACCCACTGGGCACGGGCCGGGCACCGGCTCACCGTCGGCGGGCGCGACCTGGCCCGGGCCCGGCGCGCCGCCGACCGGATCGGGGCGGGGGCCCGCTCCGGCGACCTGCGCGCGGCGGTGGCGGACGCCGAAGTCGTGCTGGTCGCGCTGCCGTTCGGCGCGGGCACGGAGGTCGTCCGGGAGCTGGCCGAACCGCTCGCGGGGCGGACCCTGGTCGACTGCACCAACCCGGTCGGCCCCGGCTTCCGCCTGCTGACCGGCCACGGTCCTTCCGCCGCCGAGCAGTTGGCGTCCGCCGCGCCCCGCGCACAGGTGGTGAAGGCGTTCAACCTGTGCCACGAGGACGTCTGGCGGATGCGTCCGCCGGTCTTCGACGGCCGCCCGCTCACCGTCCCGCTGTGCGGCGACGACCCCGGGTCCCTGGCCCGGGTATCCGCCCTGGTCGCGGACCTGGGCTGCACCCCGGCCCTCGCCGGCGGCCTCGACCGGGCCGGGCTGCTGGAGGCCACCGCCGCCCTCTTCATCGGCCTGTGGGTCGGCACGGGCGCGGACGTCCAGGCGATCGCGCCCCCGCTCGCCTACGCCTCCGGGCCCGCCCGCGAGTCCGACTGACCGGTCGGCACCCGGCGCCCGTCATCCGTCACCCGCCGCCCCGTCGCCCGTACTTGTCGCCGCCTCGGTCGCGGTCAGAGCAGCAGGACGGCCGCCACGACCAGCCCGGCCAGCACGATCGCGCCGAGCACCGATCCGGCCACGGTCAGGCCGATCCGGGTGGAGCGGTCCATCCGGCGGGTCCAGCCGGTGCCGTCCATCACTTCGGCGACCAGGTCGGTCAACTCACCGGAGTCGAAGCGGTATTCGGCGGCGGTGACCCCGTCCGGGCCGACCGTGCGGAACCGCCGGACCTCCTTGTGGATGACGGTGCCCCGCACGCTGCTGCGCGACGCCGACACCTCCGGCCCGCCGGGGCCGGGGCCCGCCCGCCAGCTCAGCTCGGTGAGCTGCTGCTCGCGGGTGTAGGTGCGGGCCACCGGGTCGAAGCGCAGGGCGATCCGGTAGTCGGTGGAGATCCGGTGCTCGTACAGGAAGCCGCGCCAGTACCGGTCCGCGAGATCGAGTCGGAGCAGCAGCCCGTCCTCGCTGCGGGTCACGGTGTAGGGCGTGCCCCGGGTGCGGGCCGCGAACGCCTCGTAGAGGCCGTCCAGCTCCCGGTCCCGGTCACCGCCGCCCTTGGCGCCGGTCCCGGCACCGGACCCGGACCCGAATTCGGACACTCCGGTCATCTGTCACTCCTCTCCCGCCCCGCCGGCAGGGTGCCGCAATCTACCAGGGCACTCTTCGGAGCCCCGGCCCGCCCCCCCCCCGGCACTCTCACACGGCGCGCAGCAGGTGGTCCGCCGGGGCGTAGTCGATCTTCCAGTCGACGTAGACCCCGGCCGTACCGTCCCGTTGGCAGCGCAGCCCCACCGTCACCCAGCGGACCGCGCCGTCGGCCGTCAGCGCGAACGCCACCGCCGCCTCGAACTCGTCTCCCCCGCACGGGCATTCGGCCACCTCCGGGTCGGCCTCCTGCCACACCTCCGCGCTGTCCGCGAGGAGGACCTGCCCCCTGCAGCGCACGCACTCGCGCCCGGCGCAGCCCTCCAGGTCGTCCACCCGGACGGTGAACACCCGCCCGCCGCAGTCCTCGCACGCGCACCCGAGCAGCACCGTCGGGCCGTCCCCGACGGCTCCGCGCAGGAACGTCCTCAGCTCCTCGGAGACGGCCCCGCCGTCACCCGTCCGCTGCTGTTGTCGCGCATCCGTGTCCACGGCCTCATCCTGGCAGGGCCCTCCGACACCCCGGAGGGCGCGGCACAGCCGGCCCCCCGACGCTACGACCTGCGGCGGGCCACCAACTCGCGGGCGGCGTCGGCACAGTGCGGGAAGTCGAAGGCGAAGCCCGCCCCCAGCAGCCGTCCCGGCACCACCCGGCGGCTCTTCAGCAGCAGTTCGGTGTCGGTCCGCAGGGCGAACGCGCCGAGCTCGGCCATCCGGCGGGTGGCCGGCAGGCCCACCGGCATGCCATTCGCGCGCCGCAGCTCCCGCATCAACTCCCGTTGCGGGAGCGGGTTCGGGGCGGCGAGGTTGACCGGGCCGGTCAGTTCCCCGTGCTCGACCAGGAACCGCACGGCCCGGACGAAGTCGTGCTCGTGGATCCAGGAGACGTACTGCCGCCCGCCCGCGACCGGTCCGCCCAGGCCGAGCCGGGCCAGCCGGGACAGCACGTCGAAGACACCGCCCCGGTCCGGGCTGAAGACCATGGCGCTGCGCAGCGCGACCTTCCGGGTGGCGGGCGTCGCGGCGGCGTCCTGCGCGGCCTCCCAGTTCCGGGCGATCCGGACGCTGTACTCCCAGTAGTGCGGGACGTCCGGCTCGGTGCCGCCGATGATGCCGGTCGCCTCGTCGTTCGGGGCGTCGAAGCGGTGCGCGTACACCGTCGCCGTGCTCATCTGGAGCCAGACCCGGGGCGGGCGGGCCGCGGCGGCGATCGCCTCGCCGACCACCCGCGTCGAGTCGACCCGGGAGTCCATCATCTGCCGGAGGTTCTCCGGCGTGTAGCGGCAGCTGACCGTCCGCCCGGCCAGGTTGACCACGACGTCGGCACCGTCCAGCTGCTCGGCCCAGGGGCCGAGGGTCCGGCCGTCCCAGGCCGTGTGGTGCGGGGCGGTGGGCGTCCGGGTGAGGAGCACCACCTGGTGGCCGCCGGCGCGCAGGGCGCGTTCCAGCAGTGTGCCGACCTGCCCGGTCCCGCCGGGTATCACGTACTTCACGGAGAAGAACGTACTCCGATTCTTGAACGCGTTCAATTCTGTTTCGCGGCTCCTTGACGGCTCCCTCCCGCAGCTCCCTCCCGCCCTGCTGCGAGCATGGTTCCCGTCGACCACGGGGCCGGAGTGCCGGAACGCCGGAGTGCCGGGATACCGGAATGTCGAGATAGCGAGATGTCGAGCCGTGAACCAGGGGGACCGCGTGGAGCTACGGCAGTTGCGCTGCTTCGTCGCCGTCGCGGAGGAGTTGCACTTCGGGCGGGCCGCCGAGCGGCTGCTGCTCGGCCAGCCCGCCGTGAGCCAGCAGGTGCGGAGGCTGGAGCGGGAGTTGAAGGTCGAGCTGTTCGACCGCTCGCCGCGCCACGTGCGCCTGACCCCGGCGGGCGAGCGCTTCCTGCCCGCGGCCCGGAACGTGCTGGCGGCCGAGGACGCGGCCCGGGCCCTCGCCGCCGACCTGGCCGCACCCACCGTGCTCCGGCTCGGCACCGTCACCGGGCTCGGGGAGCGGCTCGACGACATCCTGGACGCCTACCGCCACCAGGCCCCGACCGTGCACGTCGAACTGCACTCCGCCCCCGTCCGGGAACGGCTGGCCCGCCTCGCGGACGGCCGGCTGGACGCCGCCTTCGTCCGCGGCGCCGTCCCGGAGCGGGACCCGGACCTGCGCTACCTCCCGCTCTGGCAGGACGAGTTGGTGATCGCCCTGCCCGCCGGGCACCCCCTCGCCGACCGGCCCGAGATCGACCTCGCCGACCTCGCCGACCTGCCCCTGCTGCTGACCGAGCGCCGCAACCACCCCACCCTGGTCGACCTGGTGACGGACGCCTGCGCCCGGGCCGGGTTCCGGCCGCTGCTCGGCCCGGCGCACAGCACCCTGCAGAACACCCTCGCCGCGATCGGCACCGGCGCCCCGCTGTGGACGGTGGTGTACGCCGCCAACGCCCTGATGACCAACACCCGTCGGATCGCCTTCCGCCCCTGCCGCACCCCGCTGGCCCTGCCGGTGTCCCTCGCCGTCCGGCGCTCCGCCCCGCCGCCCCGGCTGCTCCTGACCGCCTGCCGCCGACCGTCCGCACCTGCCACGTCCGCACCCGCTCCCACCAGTGACGATCAGGGTTCGTGATCGCTGCGAGAGCGAACCGGGTCTGGGTGCGGACGGGCCGATCCGGTGGACTGGTGTCGGCCGGAAGGACCGGCCCGCAGGACGGACCACAGGAGCCGAAGATGCCGATCGTCACCATTCAGCAGGGCCCGCGCCAGGTCGAGCAGAAGCGCGAACTGGTCGAGCGGATCACCGCGGCCTTCGTGGAGACCCTGGAGTGCCCGGCCGAGAGCGTGCTGGTGTGGATCCAGGAGTACCCGGCCGAGAACTGGGGCAAGGCCGGCAAGCTCACCGCCGACCAGTAGCCCCCGCCCCGGGCGGGCGCCGGACCCCACCGCCCTCGCCCGCCCGGGATGCCCGGGACACCCGGGACGCCCGGGACGCCCGGGACGCCCGCCCGAGGGGCGGCACCTGCCCGCCTCACTCCCCCGGCGGCCGCACCCAGGGTGCCCGCCGCCGGCCCGGCTCCAGGTGCGCGCGCCAGTACCGGAAGACCAACCCCGGCGACGACCTCGCACCGCCGGGCGGCGACCGCCCGGGCCGCCCCGGCCGCCCCGGCCGCCCGCCGCGATGTACGTTTCATCGCGCCGGGGTGGACCGCTGCCCTCAAGTGGGAGCGCTCCCAAAACTCTTGACGGTGCCCTGTCCGGTCTGGCTTCATATGGCAAGCCCGCGAGGGCGATAGGTGGGAGCGCTCCCGATCTTCCCCCACCACGAACGTCTCGGACCACCCCACCCCCACCGGACGTCCCCACCCGCGTCCAGAGAGGAACGAGACCCATGCGCCTCCAGCTGCACCGGCGCCTGTCGCGCCGCCTGGCGGGCTGCGCCGCAGCCCTGGCCGCCGCGCTCGTCGCCACGCTCTCCGCCCCGGCGGCCCCCACGGCCCACGCCGCCACGACCGACCCGACGACCACCGTCACGACCACCGCCACCGCCGCAGCCGCCGCCGGGGCCGGCTACTGGCACACCAGCGGCCGGCAGATCCTGGACGAGGCCGGGAACCCGGTGCGGATCGCGGGCATCAACTGGTTCGGCTTCGAAACCGGCAACTACGTGGTCCACGGCCTGTGGAGCCGCGACTACAAGTCGATGATCGACCAGATGAAGTCGCTCGGCTACAACACCATCCGACTGCCGTACAGCGACGACATCTTCAAGGGCACCACCCCGGCCAGCATCAACACCGCGAGCGGGATGAACGCCGACCTGGTCGGCCTCAACTCGCTCGGCGTGATGGACAAGCTGGTCGCCTACGCGGGCAACGTCGGCATGAAGGTCATCCTGGACCGCCACCGCCCGGACTCCGGCGGCCAGTCGGCGCTCTGGTACACCTCCGCGGTGCCGGAGTCGACCTGGCTGGCGAACCTCAAGTCGATCGCCGCCCGGTACGCGAACAACTCCGCCGTGATCGGCATCGACCTGCACAACGAGCCGCACGACCCGGCCTGTTGGGGCTGCGGCGACCTCGCCACCGACTGGCGGCTGGCCGCCCAGCGCGGCGGCGAGGCGGTGCTGTCGGCCAACCCGAAGCTGCTGGTCTTCGTCGAGGGCGTGCAGAGCTTCAACGGCAGCTCGTACTGGTGGGGCGGCAACCTCCAGGGCGCGGGGCAGTACCCGGTCCAACTGAGCGTCCCCAACCGGGTGGTGTACTCGGCGCACGACTACGCGACCAGCGTGGCGCAGCAGACCTGGTTCTCCGACCCGAGCTTCCCGTCGAACATGCCGGGCGTCTGGGACAAGAACTGGGGCTACCTGTTCAACCAGAACATCGCCCCGGTGTGGGTCGGCGAGTTCGGCACCACGCTCCAGTCCACCGTCGACCAGGCGTGGTTGAAGGCGCTGGTGCAGTACCTGCGTCCGACCGCGACGTCCGGCGCGGACTCCTTCCAGTGGACGTTCTGGTCGTGGAACCCCAACTCCGGTGACACCGGCGGAATCCTGAACGACGACTGGACGACGGTCAACACGGTCAAGGACGGCTACCTGGCCTCGGTCAAGGCCCCGGGCTTCGGCTCCTCCACCGGCGGCAACCCGGGCGGCGACGCCCAGGCCCCGTCCGTCCCGGGCGGGTTGACGGTCACCGGCACCACCGCGAGCAGCGTGTCGCTGTCCTGGACGGCGTCCACCGACAACACCGCGGTCACCGGCTACGACGTGTACCGCAACGGCGCGAAGGTCGCCTCGACGGCCTCGACCTCCTACACGGACAGCGGGTTGAGCGCGGCGACGGCGTACAGCTACACCGTTCGGGCGAAGGACGCGGCGGGCAACGTCTCGGCGGCCTCGGCCGCGGTGACGGCGACCACCGCGACCGGCGGCGGCGGGACGAACGCCGGGTGCGCGGCGGCGATCAGCCTGAACGACTGGGGCAGCGGCCTGACCGCGACGGTCACCGTCACCAACACCGGCAGCGCGCCCGTCAAGGGCTGGCAGGTCTCCTGGACGTGGCCCACCAGCCTCCAGATCAGCAGCAGTTGGAGCGCGAACGTGACCCGCAGCGGGCAGACCGTCACCGCGACGAACCTGTCCTACAACGGGGTGCTGGCCCCGGCGGCCTCCACCTCCTTCGGCGTCCAGGCGACCCGGACCGACGCGTCGGCCGCGGCGACCGCGACGGCGGTGTGCACCGCCACCTCCTGACCCGCCGACTTGCTCACCCGCTCCGCTCAACGCGCTTTCACCGTCGGCCGGTTCGTCCGGCCGGCGGTGAACGCGCCGGTGTGCGCCCGGGTCAGGGTCCGGGTCCGGGTCCGGGTCCGGGCAGCTGCCGAACGGGCCTACCCGGCAGGGTGGTTCAGCCCTCGCGCCGGGCCTCCAGGAACCCGGAGCCGTCGAAGCTCCCGGTGGACGGGAGTCCGCGTCCGAGCGCGGCGGCGAGATCGGCGATCGCGGTGTACTCGGTCCGCCAGCCGTGCGCGTCCAGCCAGTCGGCGGTACCGGCTCCGAGGCCGCCGCGCCACAGGGCGGTCATCTCGCCGAGGGCGCCCTCGGCGGCGACCCGGGAGACGTCGCGGCCCTGCTCGGTCAGCAGCCGGCTACCGGGGGCCGACAACTCGCCCACGGTGGTGAGGAGTCGGGCGGCCTGGTCGGCCTCCAGGTAGACCAGCAGCCCCTCGGCCAGCCAGCTGGTGGGCCGCCCGGGGTCGAACCCGGCCGCCAGCAGCCGGTCCGCCCAGGCGGGATCGGCCAGGTCGGCGGGCAGCGCGGTGCGGGCGCAGCTCGCCTCGGCCCCCTGCTCGTCGAGGACCTCCTGCTTGAAGTCGAGGACGGCCGGCAGGTCGATCTCGAACAGCCGGGTTCCGGGCGGCCAGGCCAGCCGGTAGGCCCGGGTGTCGAGCCCGGCCGCCAGCACCACCACCTGACCCCCATCGGCGGCAGCGGCAGCGACGAGCAGCCGGTCGTCGTAGAAGCGGGTGCGCATGATCCCCCGGGCCACCAGCCACCGGGCGAGCGGCCCGGCCGGTGCGGCGGTGGGCATCGGGGTCCCGGAGGCCTCGATGAACGCCAGCGCGTACGGGTCGGTGAACAGCGGCTCCGGTCGGCTGCTCTCGTAGGCGCGGACCCGGGCCACCGCGAGCGCGGTGCGCGAGACGGGGCTCAACTGGGCGGCGCGGGACGTGCCTGGGTCGGAGCCCGCAGGCTCGTTCGTCGTCATGCCCGTAAACTACATCGCCGCAGATGCATCTGTGAAGATGGATCTCTCGGAACGCATCCGCCCAGACGCATCTTCGCGGACACATCCCTGCCGATACATCCCCGCCAATACATCCGGGCAGATGCATCGGCGGGGATGCAGTGGCGCGGTAGCCTGTCCGCCATGGACGGCGTACGGCTTCTGCGACTGGGCAAGCGGCTCACCGAACTGGGCCGGGCGATGGTCACCGACCACGCCTCGGCGACGCTCACCCCGGGCGAGATCGCAGTGATCTCCGACGTGTACCAGCACCCCGGCAGCTCGGTGCAGGACATCCGGGTCCGCACCGGCTTCGCCCAGAGCCACGTCTCCACCTCGGTCGCCCGCCTGCGCGAACGCGGCCTGCTGGACGCCGCCCCCGACCCCGCCGACGGACGCCGCACCCTGCTGTCCGTCTCCACCCTCGCCCGCGGCTACGTCCGCGCCCGGGCCACCCGCCCCGCCGAACCGCTCCTCGCCAAGGCACTCGCCGACCCCGCCCAGGCCCGGCGGGCCGCCGAACTGCTCGACGAACTCGCCGCCCTGCTGCTCCCCGGCCCGCCCGCACCCGCCCCGCCCGACGCGGCAGGGCCGCCGCCCGCCGATCAGGGCTAACGGCAGGCGTCCGGACGGGCGGCGCCCGCCCCCGTCGGTGAGCATGGAACGGACCGATGCCCATCGGGGTCCGAGCCCAGCCCACGGAGGCCGTGAATGATCCAGATCGCCGACATCCGGGAGTGGCGCAACCACGACGTGGTCGACCAGGACGGCAAGAAGATCGGCAGCCTGGAGAACGTCTACGTCGACACCGCCACCGACGCACCCTCCTTCGCCACCGTGACGGTCGGCCTCCCGGGCCGGCACCGGCTGGTGTTCGTCCCGATCACGGACGCGGTGGCGGGCCCCGACTACCTGCGGGTGCCGTTCGGCCGCGGCGACGTGAAGAACGCGCCGTCCATCGGCACGGACGACGTGCTCACCGCCGAGCAGGAGCCCGAGGTCTTCGCGCACTACCACCTCGACTACGCCACCGGCGCGGGCGGCGAACGGCGCCTCGCCCGCCGCTGAACCGCGAACCGCGGACCCCGGCGGGCGACAGCACGACGACAGGCTCGGCGTCAGGCCCGGCGTACCGGGCCGACGCGTCAGGCCGACAGCAGCCCGGCCAGCCCGCCGTCCCAGTCGATCCGCTCGGACTCCTTGCCCAGCGGCACCGACTCGGTGGTGGCGGTGAGGAACGCGGCCAGCTCGGCACGGTCGACGGTGAGCACCACCGAGTCGCCCGCACGACCGAGCACCAGGCGGAGCAGCCCGCCGTCGATCGGCGTGAAGCGGATGTCGCCCTCTCCGACCGGCCCGCACAGCGAGGCCAGCAGCATCTCCCGGGACAGCACCCAGCTGGCCCCGGCGGCCCGCTCCCCGAAGTCGAGACGCACCGCGTACGGGTCGTCGGGCCGGTAGCGCCAGTCGGTGTCGAGGGCGACGGTGGAGCCGTCGGGGATGAGCAGGTGCAGGGTGATCTGCTCGGTCACAGGACCCATGGCGGTGCTCCCTTCCGTTTCTCGCAGACGGGCGGACAGTCGAGCGGGGTGGGCGAGCGAGTGCGACGCCTCTCGCAGCCACAAGTGGGTATCACGGGTGCGAGTCCCTATCGCGCACGCACCGACCCATCGCAATCGTTAGTGCCTGTTGCAATCGCAACAGCCTCTCGCAATGCCGATGCTTGAGCACGACAGTAAGAGGCTCTAACAGTCATGAGCGCCCATCGCGATCACGACTACCCATTGCGGCACGAACTCCCGCCCCCAACAGAGCGGTACGCACCAGCCAGGCACCCGACAGGCGCCCGGCAGCCCGGCAGACACCGGGCACTCAGGCCGCCATGTGCTGCCGGTGGCCTTCGACGTGGGCCTTGAAGGCGGCGAGTTCGTCTATGACCCGGCGGTCGGTGAAGCCGAGGCCCTCGACCAGGTGGTCCCACAGCCCGTGGGGTTCGGTGTCGAGCTGGAGCATCAGCCGGGTGGCCTGGTCGGCGGCGCGGTGGAAGGTGACCACGCCGGAGTGTCCGGGCAGGTCGGGGCCGCCGCTCCAAGCAATCCGGTCGGGCGGCAGCACCTCGGTCGCGGTGGCACCGCGCCCGGCCCCGCCGCGCATGCACTCCGGCAGCGGCGAGTAGTCGGTCCACTCGCGGTAGACGTCGCCGATCGGCGCGTCGATCTCGATGGATTCCTCGATCCGGCCCATGGATGTTCCCTCCTCCGCCGGGGTGCGGCCGCCGGGTGCGGCCCGCGTCCGAGGGCCGCTTGCCCCACCCGTCGCCACCTATGCGCGTTCGGTAGCCATTTCGGTGTGCAATGCTCTGAAGCCACCCCGGAATCACCCCCGGCGTACCCTTCACCGAACCTTCACACATGCGGTAGGCATGGTCGGCGATCGGCCGGGTACCCGGGGACGGACCGGCCGGAGACGAGGAAAGGACTGGCATCCCCGTGCCCACTGATGAACTTCTCCTGACTGCCCCTGTAGAGGCCCCCTCCGACCACCCCGGGACCGACGATCACCCCGGATCGTTCGCCCCGGCCTCCATGCCCACCCCCGTCCGTCTCTCCGGGCTCGACCCGGCGCTGCTCGCCGACCCGGCGAACACCAGCCCGGCCGACGCCCGCGAGCTGACCAGGGTGCTGCTGCGCCGGCTGGCCCGCCTGGAGGAGGGCACCCGGGAGTTCAGCTACGTCCGGAACACCCTGATCGAATTGAACCTGACCCTGGTCCGGTTCGCGATCCGGCGTTTCGGCCACAGCAAGGAGCCCTACGACGACCTGATGCAGGTCGGCTCGGTCGGCCTGATCAAGGCGATCGACCGGTTCGACCCCGAGCTGGGCGTCGAGTTCACCACGTACGCGGTCCCCACCATCGTCGGTGAGATACGCCGCCACTTCCGGGACACCACCTGGTCCGTGCACGTGCCGCGCCGCCTCCAGGAGCTGCGCCTGGACCTGGCGAAGGCGCAGGACGCGCTGGCCCAGACCCTGGACCGGGAACCGACCGTCGCCGACCTCGCCGAGTACCTCTCGATCTCCGAGGAAGAGGTCATCGAGGGCCTGGCCGCCGCGAACGCGCACACCGCCGGATCGCTCGACCTGACCTCCCCGGGCGAGGGCGACGGGCAGCAGCCCGCCGAGCGCCTCGGCCAGGTGGACGGCCGGTTCGCGCTGGTGGAGAACCTCGTCGCGCTGAAGCCGCTGATCGCCCAACTCCCCGAGCGGGACCGGCAGATCCTGGCCATGCGCTTCAGCGAGGACCTCACCCAGTCGCAGATCGGCGCCCGCCTCGGGCTGTCCCAGATGCACGTGTCCCGCCTGCTGTCCCGCACCCTGGCCCGGCTCCGCACCGGCCTGGACGCGACCAACTGACAGGCACGTCAACTCTCGTTGTTGCGGCGGCCCCCGCCGTCCGCACCGACCACACCGGGCACCCCGTCTCGACCGACACGCCCGACAGTGCGTAAGGTCGAGGCAGATCGGTCGAGAGGGAACAGGACGAGGATGCCAGCCGAGAACATGCCCGTGGCCCCCCTGGCGGTCGATGTGTGGCGTACGCCCTCCAGAGCAGCCGTGTGCGTGCTCTCAGGCGACCTGGACATCGAAACCCTGACCCCCGCTCGGGAGGCGCTCGACCTACTGGTCGCCGAGCGCCCCCCGGCGCTGGTCGTCGACCTGGGGCGGGTCGATTTCTGTGACTCGTCCGGATTGAACCTGCTGCTCCAGACCCGGATGGCGGCCGCCGACAGGGGGCTGTCCTTCCACCTGGCAGCACTCTCCGGATCGGTCCGACACCTGCTCGAACTAACCGGCGCGAAGGCGGTGTTCACTATCCATGAAAGCGTGGACGCCGCCCTCGCGGCAGACAGCTGACCGGCCCCTCCCGGGCCACCGGCCACCTGCTGTATCCGTACCGTCGGTCGCACCGGGCATAATCCGGGCGCGGCCGGGAAACCGACCCGTGAGAGCAAGCTGTGAGAGCGCCGTCGAGAACGAAGGGAACCCGCACGTGACACCGAGCCGGGGCACCCTGGACGGCGACCGTCCGGACGCGGGGGCGGCGCTGCCCCCCGGCGGGCAGCGCCGACGCCTGCGACTGGCGGGCGTTCCGCGCCCGGTGGCCCGGGCCCGGGGGTTCACCGCTGAGGCACTGGGCGACTGGTCGTGGTCCACGCCGCCCGACCCGGACCTCGCCGAGGACGTCGTCCTGCTGGTCGCCGAACTGGTCGGCAACGCGATGCTGCACGCCGGCGGCCCGCTGGAGCTGGTCCTCCACGCGACGCCCGACCGGCTGCGGATCGAGGTCAGCGACGCGTCCGAGGTCCTGCCCGAGCTGCGCACCCCGCACCGTCCCGGCCTGCCCGGCGGACACGGGCTGTACATCGTGCAGCGCACCGCCGACCGCTGGGGCGCGGACCGGCACGCCCAGGGCAAGTCCATCTGGGCGGAGATCGACGCCACCCGGCTGCTCGCTTAGCCCCACCCCGGGCCCACCCGCCCGGGTCCGCACCACCCGCACCTCGTGCAGCGCGCGTCCAGTCGTGACGCCGCGCAGAACGGAGGCGGTCCCCGTTCGTTCCGGGGACCGCCTCCGTTCTGCGTCTGTGCGTCTCCGCGCCGGTGAGCCGGCGCGTCTCTGGGTCCGAGCGTCCGGACGTCGGAGCGCCCGCACCCCGGGACGTTCGGGGGTGCGGGCGCTCCGGTGCGGGCGGGGGCCCCCCCCGTGCGCGGGGGGGGCGGGCCCGGGGGGGGGGGGCGGGGGGGGCGGGGGGCCCCACGTCCGGGCGCTCAGCCGGCGTGGGCGCGGTTGCGCCGCCTGCGGCGCAGCATGCCGCGCCGTTCCTCCTCGGTGCGGCCGCCCCACACGCCGTAGCGTTCGCGGGCGGCCAGCGCGTGCAGCAGGCAGCGTTCGCGGACGGGGCAGCGGGCGCAGACGGCCTTGGCCGCGCGGTCGCGGTCGTCGTGGGCCTGGCCGCGTTCCCCGGCGGGGTGGAAGAACAGCTGGGAGTCGGCGCCGCGGCAGGCCCCGGCGAGCTGCCAGTCCCACTCCTCCTCGAGGGCACCGGGCAGGCGCGAGATCACGGTCATCGGATGCTCCTTCCGTCGGACGGTCGGATCAACGGTTGGACAGATGGACGGATGAACGGATGTCCTGTCCGTCTAACCGCGATCCGCCGACCGAAGCCCCCCCCCGACCAGAAGCACCCGGACCACCGCTCCCCGCCCGCCGCCCCGTCCGGCCGTGCGGCCCACTTCCGGCCCGTTCTCGGCCCGTCCCCGGTCGGTGCCCGGTCGGTGTCCCCGGTCGGTGCCCCCGGCCCGGCCGGGGTCAGCCCTCTTCGGGCTCGGGCGGCGTGGAGACCGGGACGGCGAACTCGGGGCCGTCGTCGGGGGTCTTCTCGGCCTCGTCCGGCGGCGGCGCGCCCTCGGCGGTCATCCGGGCCTCCGGAGTCTCGGTGGGCGGCCACTCGTCGGCCGGCGCGCCCTCGTGGCTCCCGTGCTGGGTGTGCTGCTGCGTCATGCTCTCTCCCGCGGAGTTCGTCTCGGCCCCCGTTCCTCCATCCTGGCCCCCGGGGCGCGCCGATGCCCGGCCCGGCGGGCACCGGTGTGTCGAACACGCCCCGGGGTGCGGGAGCGGGCCGGGCCGGTTCCGGCTGGCGGGTTCGGCGGGGACGGGGCACGGTGGACGGGGGGATGTCGTGCACCGTCGCGAGAGGAGAGGCCATGTCGTCGAAGCGCCGCCGCAAGAAGAAGGCCCGCGCGAGGCGCGGAGCGAACCACGGCCGTCGGCCCCAGTGCTGACCGCCTCACGCCCCGCACCGACCGTCGCCGCCGACCACTGACGACGCCGAAGCGGCCGTCGCACCGGAACCCCAGCCCCGGTGCGGCGGCCGCTTCTGCGCGCTCCCCCGCCCTACGCCGCGGGCAGCCGCCGTCAGCCGCGGGCCGCGTCCGTCCGGACGGCGGGGGTCCCGGCGGCCCGGGCCGTGGCGGCGGCGCGGATCGGGGACAGTCCGCAGGCCCAGACCATGACCGCGCCGAGCAGTCGGGCCGACGGGCGGTCCCAGAGCCGGCGGACGGCCCAGGGGCGGTGGATGCCGAGCGCGCGGCGGGCCCGGGCGGGCAGCAGGCCGACGGCCGCGTTGGTGAGGACCCGGACGGCCAGGCGTTCGCGCCGGGTCCGGCCGAAGGCGCGCAGCAGGGCGACGGCCTCCAGCGCCTCCGGGGTGGCCCGCAGCGCGCCGCGCACCTCGGCCAGGTAGCGGGCGAGTCCGGCGCGTGAGACGGGTACGCCGTCCGCGCCCAGGAGTTGGCCGATCTGGGCGACCTCGGCGAGGTAGTCGTCGCACTCCGGCCCGCTCAACTTCGCTCCCCCGGCGAAGACTTGGTACCCGGCCAGGAAGCAGGAGGTCTCGGCGGTGTGCACCCAGCACAGCAGGTCGGGGTCGTCGGCCCGGTACGGGCGGCCCTCGGCGTCGCGGCCGCGGACGTAGCCGTGGACGCGGCGGACGGCCGCGATCGCGGCTTCGGCGGCGGCGGAGGAGCCGAGCGTGGTGGTGGAGACGAAGCGGGCGGTGCGGTGCAGCCGTCCGACCGGATCGGTGCGGTAGTCGGAGTGCTCGGCGACGGCGCGCATCGCCACGGGGTGCAGCGACTGGAGCATCAGCGCGGCGAACCCGCCGACCAGCATCCCGGCCGGGTGCCCGTGCACCCGCCACACCACGCTGTCGGGCCCGAACAGCCCGGGGTCGCCGGGCGGCCGGTCGTAGCGTTCCAGGTGCAGATCGGTGCCGTGCACCGTGGAGTTGATCTCGCGCAGCAGCCTGTGCCGCAGCGCCTCCACCGGCCGTCGCCATCCGCCGCCCGGGGCGATCCGCCCGGCTGTCACCCGTCCGTCCGCGACCCGCCCGTCCGTCATGCCGCACCGCCGTTCCCGGTCCGCCCGGGCCGCTCTCCGGCCCCTCGCCGCCACCCTACGTCGGGGTGGTGCGCGGGCGGGACGGTCGGGGAGGAAGCGGGTGCGGCGAGTGGGACGGGCGGAGAACGGGGCTGACAGTCCGCCGGATCGCGGCTACCATCGGCGGCGATGACTACACATGGATTGGAGGTCCCGTCCTTCCGAAGTGAGTGCTGATGCACGACACTTCCCTCCTGGACGAGGACACTCGCAACAGTTTCTGGTCGCGCGTCCGGCGTTTCGCCGTTCCCCCGGCCATGATCGAGACCGCCACCGCCCGCCGTGCGCTGGGCGATTGGGGCGGAGCCTGCGCGGCGGCCGGATGCGATCCGGGCTTCGAGCTGCGCGCCGTCTCCCGGGCGTACGGGTCCGAGCTGGCCGGACGGCTCCGGGCCGATCTGCGGCACCTGGCCCCCGACCTGCTGCGCTGGCACCTGCCGCGGGTCGCCCCGGACGGGCTGCTGCGGCCCGGGCTGACGCTGACCCTGGCCCGCTACCCGCGCGACGGGGGCGCCGCGCCGCTGCACCTGGTGGCCCGGACGGCACCCGGCCACGCGGCGGCGGCCCAACGCGTCACCCTGGCGCTGTGGGACGCCGACGCCCGCCCGGCCGCACGGGCCCGACCGCGCCCCGACCCGCGCTTCCGCCTCGACCTGCACCGGCACCTCTGGGACGCCCGCCGCGCCCCCGAACTCGCGGCTCGAACGGCAGAACTGACGGAACATCAGTTTGCCTACCCGGCATGGGAGTTCGAGGCCGGACTGGTGCGTGCGGCGGAGGGCCTGCCCGACGGCGCACCCGTGGCGGTACGGCTCGGCCACCGGCGGTACTTGCTGCTCGGCGCGCCCACGCCGCCGGACGCGCCCGCGGAGGTGCTCCGCGTCCCGCGCGGCCACCCCGTGCTGCCGGACGCCGCCACCTGGACGCCGCCCGACCTGCTGCTGCTCCGCGCGGGGCTGATCGGGCCGGACGCGCTGCACCCGCTGGTGGCCGCCGCACTCGCCGCCGGACACCGGCCCGACCGGCCCGAACCGGTGCGCGAGGGCGGGACGTTGACGGTGGAGTGCCGGGGCGTGCCGCACCGGATCGCGGTGGTCGACGGGGTGCTCGTGCCGCTCGACCACGCCCCGGAGCAACTGCGGCGCGAGGAGGCGCTGGTGGCGTTCGGCGGGCCGCCACTGCCCTGCCTGCGGGCGATCGACCGCGCGCACCGGCAGCCGGAGGACCTGGACGGCATCCGGCAGCGGCTGCTGCACGGCGACCGCGCCGGGGCACTCGCCGCCGTGCGCCGACTGCTGGGCGCGGAGGCCGTCCTGCGCGAGGGCCCGCTCGCCGAGACGCTGGACGGCGACGTCCACCGGCGGCTGGCGGGCAGCCTGTACGCGGCCGGGTTCGAACGCGGGCACGGCCGCTTCGGCGCCGCTCCCGCCCCCGTACCCGTCGTCCCGCGCCCGCACGGCCGTCCGCACCGGCGGCATCCCCGCGTCCCGCCGAAGCCGCCCCTGCGGCCCTGGTAGGGCCGTCCGCTCCACCCCGGCACGCCCGGCAGGTACGCCGCAGCCACCGCTCCGCGCCCCGGGCTTCCCTTCTCCCGCCCCTCGACCCCCAGGTGAATCACCCATGCCTTCTTCCGCCACTGTCACTTCGCCCCAACTCGACCTCGCCGAAAGGCTGCTGGGCCTCCTGAAGGAGTCCGTCACCGAGCCCCGCCAGGACCTCCAGGTCGAGGCGCTGACCCTCGCCGTCGCCGCCGACCTCCCGGTCCTGCTGTGGGGTGAGCCGGGCATCGGCAAGACCGCCGCGCTGACCCAGCTCGCCACCGAACTCGACCTGCCGCTCACCACGGTGATCGCCAGCGTCCACGAGCCGTCCGACTTCTCCGGCCTGCCGGTGATCGGCGACGACCCCGCCGCGCAGGGCGTGCCGCTGGCGCCGCCGGACTGGGCGGTGCGGCTGGTCCGGCAGGGCCGCGGGCTGCTGTTCCTCGACGAGCTGTCGACCGCCCCGCCGGCCGTGCAGGCCGCGCTACTGCGCCTGGTTCTGGAGCGTCGCATCGGCGCGCTGCAACTCCCGCCGGGGGTAAGGATCGTGGCGGCGGCCAACCCGCGCGCCTCGGCCGCCGACGGCTGGGAGCTGAGCGCTCCGCTGGCCAACCGCTTCGTCCACCTGGACTGGGTGCACGACGCCGAGGTGGTGGTGCGCGGCCTCGGCGGCGTGTGGCCGCGCGCCGAGCTGCCCCGGCTCGATCCCGAACGGCTTTCCGCCGCCGTCGAGTTCGCCCGGCGCGCGGTGTGCGGGCTGCTCACCGTCCGGCCCGAGCTGACCCACCGGCTGCCGAACGCCGAGACCAGGCGCGGCCGGGCCTGGCCGTCGCCCCGCAGCTGGGAGATGACCATGCGGCTGCTGGCGTTCGGCTCGGCGGCCGGTTCCTCCCGGGAGGTGCTGTCGCTGCTGGTGCGCGGCACCGTCGGCGACGGGCCCGGGCTCGAACTCCTGGCCACCGTCGACCGGATGGACCTGCCCGCGCCCGAGGACCTGCTCGCCGACCCGGACGCCGCCGTGCTGCCCCGGCGCGGCGACCTGCGGCAGGCCGTCCTGGACGGCGTGGTGGCCGCCGTCCGCTCCCGACCGACCCGTGAACGCTGGGACGCCGCTTGGGCGTTGATGGCCCGGGCGCTGGAGAGCAGCCCGCCGGACGTGCTGGTGGTGCCGGTGACCACGCTCGCCGCGCTGCGCCAGGACGCCTGGGAGGTACCGGAGTTGATCAACCGCTTCGCGGGTGCGCTCCAGGTCTCCCGCCGGGCCGACCGCTCGGCCGCCCGGGTCCCCGCCGGCACGGGCCGCCGATGAGCACGCCGAAGGACGCGCCGACGAGCACAGCACGGAACACGCCGCGCGACACGCCGCGGAGCACGCCGCGGAGCACGCCGCGCAACACGCCGCGGAACGCGCCGGGGAGCGCACCCCTGCGGCTGGACACCGAGAAGCTGTTCGCGGCCCGGCTGCACGCCGTCCGGGCCCGCCCGCACCTGGCGACGGCGCTGTTCGCCATGCACGTGGTGGAGTCGACCCGGGTGCCGACCATGGCGGTGGACCGGCACTGGCGGTGCTACGTCTCGCCGCGCTTCGTCGAACGCACCCCGGAGGAGGAACTGGCCTCGGTCTGGGTGCACGAGGTCTCGCACCTGCTGCGCGACCACGCCCGGCGCGGCGACCGGCTGCTGCGCGCGATCGACCGCGAGGGGCCCGCCGCCCGGTTGCGGATCAACCTGGCCGCGGACTGCGAGATCAACGACGACGCGTTCGGCGACGGCCTGGTCCGGATCCCCGGCGCGGTCTACCCGGACGTCCTCCGCCTGCCCGAAGGCCGGCTGATGGAGGACTACGCGCGGCAGTTCTCCGTCAGCACCCAGTACCAGCACCTGGTGTGGCTGGAGTGCGGCAGCGGCGCGGACGGGCGGGAACGCGAGTGGGATCTCGGCCCGGACGGCGCGCACGGCCTGAGCGAGCAGGAGCGCGACCTGGTCCGCTTCCGGGTCGCCCAGGGCATCACGGCCCACCCCGGCGAGGTCCCGGCGGGCTGGCGGCGCTGGGCCGAGGAGGTGTTCCACCCGCCGCAGCCGTGGCGGCAGTTGCTCGGCGCGGCGATCCGCTCCACGATGGCCTCGGCGGGCGCCGGCGAGGACTACAGCTACGGCCGCCCGGCCCGCCGCTCGACCGGCCTGCCCAAGGTGGTGCTGCCCTCGCTGCGCCGCCGCCCGCCCCGGGTCGCGGTGGTCGTCGACACCTCCGGCTCGGTCAGCGACAGCGAGTTGGGCTCCGCGCTGCTGGAGACCGCGGCGATCCTGCGGACGCTGGGCGGACGGCGCGACCTGGTCTCGGTGATCTCCTGCGACGCCGCCGCCCGGGTCGCCCGGCAGGCCGCCGCCGACAGCG
This sequence comes from Kitasatospora sp. NPDC088783, assembly GCF_044750705.1. Taxonomy (NCBI): domain Bacteria; kingdom Bacillati; phylum Actinomycetota; class Actinomycetes; order Kitasatosporales; family Streptomycetaceae; genus Kitasatospora; species Kitasatospora sp. NPDC088783. The sequence continues at coordinate 9,312 of NZ_JBIVKJ010000005.1, read as the reverse complement.
GCTGGACCCTGATCGGCGGCGGCGGCACCGACCTGCGCAGCGGGTTCACCACCGCGCTGGGCCGGCGCCCCACGCCCGACGTGGTGGTCGCCCTGACCGACGGCCAGACCCCCTGGCCCAGCACCCCGCCGCCCTGCCGCACCGTCGTCGGCCTGTTCCCCCGCGCCCGCCCCCGCCGCACCGCCGACGACGAGGACGACCCCGGCTACACCCCGGACACCCCGCCGCACTGGGCGAGGGTGGTCACCCTCGGCTGACCCGCCCGGCCCGCTCCCCCGCGAAGCCCAGGGCACAGGGCACAGGGCATGGTGCGCAGGGCCCAGGGCGCAGAACCCGGAGCTCGGCCCCGGGGCCCGAGGGCTCAGGCCGGGCGGAAGCGCAGCGTGTCGCCGGGGCGGGCCTGCCCGGCCGCGTCGAGGTCGGCGCGGCGGACCACTCCGACGACCGGGTACCCGCCGGTGACGGGGTGGTCGGCGAGGAACAGGATCGGCCGCCCGGACGGCGGCACCTGCAGCGCGCCGGCCACCATGCCCTCGGAGGGCAGTTCCCCGTCCCGGGCCCGTTCCAGCGCGGGGCCGTCCAGGCGCATGCCGACCCGGTCGCTGTCGCCGGTCACGGTGTACGGCTCGTCGTACAGGGTGCGCAGCGCGGCGGCGGTGAACCAGTCGTCGCGCGGCCCGGGGATCACGTGCAGCAGGACGGGGCCGGACGGTTCGCGGCGCGGGGCGTGCTCGGCGGCGGGCCAGCCGGTGGCGGCGGTGCCGACGGGCAGCAGTCGGCCGGCCGTCAGGCGGGCGGGGCCGAGGTCCGCGAGGGTGTCGGTGGAGCGGGAACCGAGGACGGCGGGGACGTCCAGCCCACCGCGGACGGCGAGGTAGACGCGCAGGCCGCGCCCGGGCGTACCGAGCCGCAGCCGGGCTCCGGCGGGCACCGTGAACGGGGTGTTCCCGGCGACCGGCCGGTCGGCCGCCCAGGCCGGGCAGTCGGCGCCGGCGAGGGCGCAGGTGGTGGTTCGGTTGAACTCCAACTCGACGCCGCCCAGCGGCATTTCGAGCCCGGCCGCGTCCTCGGGGTTGCCGACCAGCCGGTTGGCGAGCCGCAGCGCACCCCGGTCGGCGGCCCCGGACCGCCCCACCCCGAGTGCCGCCAGCCCGGGACGCCCCAGGTCCTGCACGGTCGCCCCGTACCCGGCCCGCACCACCAGCAGCCCGGCCCGGCCGCCGACGTCCTGCGCCGATACGGTGTCCCGTCCCGATACGGTGTCCCGTCCCGGTACGGCGTCCCCGTTCACGGGCGGCTCCCTTCGTTCCCGGTCCCCTCGACCGCGACGAAGCGCACGGAGGTGCCGGGGAGCAGCCGGGTGGGCGGGTCGGCGGCGGTGTCCCAGAGCGGGAGGTCGGTGGTGCCGAGCAGTTGCCAACCGCCGGGCGAGGTGCGGGGGTAGACGCCGGTGTACTCGTCGGCGACGGCGACCGCGCCGGTGGGGACCCGGGTGCGGGGCTCGGCGCGGCGGGGCACCCGCAGCCGCGGGTCGAGGCCGGTGAGGTACGCGAAGCCGGGGGCGAAGCCGCAGAACGCGACGCGGTACTGCCCGGCGGTGTGGCGCTCGACGACCTGCTCCTCCGTCAGGCCGGCCAGCCGGGCGACTTCGGCCAGGTCGGGGCCGTCGTAGCGGACGGGGACCAGCACGGCCCCGGCAGCCCCGGCCGGTGGCGCGTCGCGGAGCGGCAGCGCGGTGACGGCGGCGCGCAGGCGCTGCCAGTCGGTCGCGGCCGGGTCGTAGCGGACCAGGACGGTGCGGGCGGCGGGGACGAGTTCGCCGACGCCGGTGGGCGGGGCGTCGCGCAGGGCGGCGTGCAGCCGCTGGACCTGTTCGGCGTCCTCGACCTCGACCAGGACGGCGTCGCTGCCGCACCGCAGTACCCGCACCGCACCCGTCCCGTCCGCCGTACGCGTCCGCCGCGCGGGTGCGTCGTGTCCACCGCCGCCCGCCCGTACCCGCCGCGTTGTTCCGCCTGTCCACCGGCCGTCAGTCGCCCAAGGTACCAAGCCGCGGACTGTCGTCGGCACGTACCCGGACACCCGGCACGCCTCGGGACGCCCGACGCGCGTCCCGGAACACCCGGCGCGCCCTGCGCGGGCGGTGCGGGCGGTGCGGGCGGTGCGCGGAAAGGCCCGGCCGCGGCCCCCGCCCGCTCGGTGTGCGGGGGCCGCGGCCGGGGCACCCGACGGCGGCCACGCTCCTCCGCCGGGCGCCTCCCCGGTCAGGCCGGGGTGGCTTCGCGTTTCGCTTCCCGGCGCAGCGCCCGGCGGCGCCGGGGCTGGTCGGGGAGCCAACCGAAGGCGAGGCTGCTGCCGATCAGGCCGAGCAGCAGGCCGATGAAGAAGCCGCCGAGGTTGGAGGTGATCCAACTGCCGAGGGTGGCGAGGACGGCAAGCACGGAGTAGAAGACCCGTTGGACGGGGTGGAAGATGAGGAGCAGTCCGCAGAGCACCATGAGGGTGGGAATGACGTAACCGGCCAGACCGAGCATGCCGATGCGGATGACCATGCGCATCGGGGCCTTCTCGGTGAACAGGATCTCGGCACCGGCGAGCACGATCAGCAGGCCGCCCCAGAACGGGCGGCGTCCGCGCCAGCCCGCGAAGCCGCGCGGGGCGGGTGGCACCGCGGCGGCCTCGGTGGGGGGCGCGCCGTGGGGGGCGGCCGCTTCGGCGGAAGCATGGGCATGGGCCGGGGCCGGAACAGGGGCGGGGGCGGTGTCGGCGGGCCGGGCGGCCGCGGTGCCGGCCGCCCGGTCCGGTGCCGGTCCGGGCTCAGCAGCCATCGCCGCTGAAGCTGAGGTGCATGTTGGGCAGGCGGAAGGTGCCGGCGGTGGTGGCGTAGTTCTGCTGCCGGAAGTGGTCGACGGCCACGGTGTCGCCCTGCTGGCCGAACATGCCGGGCGGGCCGGCCACGCCGCCCTTGTCGAAGGTGCTGGCGTCGCGGCCGACTTCGAGGTTCTTGAACTCGGCGTCACCGCTCATCAGGTCGGAGTCGGTGGTGAGGTTCTCGGCGGTGACGGGGGTGCCCTTGTCGCCGGCCGTGATCAGCAGGTTGATGCCGCCCAGGTTGACGCTCTGGCAGAGCTTGGTCAGGGACGCCTGCTTCACCACGGTCTGGATCAGGAACAGCTGGCCGCCGGTGTCGCCGGCGTTGGGGCTGTTCTCGATCATGTTGTCGAGGGTGCCGAACTGCTCGAACCCGGTGCCGTCCAGCTTGTCGGCGGTGACCTCGAAAGCCATGCCGGAGATGGCGAACTGGGTGGCCAGGACGTTCTGCGCGGTCAGGGTCACCAGGAGGCCCGCGGTGACGCAGGCCGGTACCGCCATCAGTGCGGCGCGGCGCAGTCGGACCCGGCCGCGCCCGGTCGAGGTGGCGGCGGATTGTTCTGCGGAGGGTGCCATGGAGGGCTCCTGAGGGTCGGGTGGGGGATCCGCAGCCCGGCGGCGGCGAGGGCCTGGCGTGGATGGGTGTGATGCGCCAACTGTGGTGCGTGGCAGTGAAGTTGACGATCTTTCTCATAACCGGCGGGCTGACTGGAAGTTACCCCGGGGTACATGGCGGGTCAATACTTCGCGCACCGTCCGGGATTTCCCGAACTCCAGTCAACTCATGTGATTGATGGGGCAGTTGGAGACCAGCGGCAAGCGAACTCCACTCACCTTCCTTCCAACTTCCGTCCTCCTCCTTGACGTTGGCCCGACGGGACGCCTAGAACTTGGCGGGTACCCGGCGGTAACCCCGGCGTAACAGCCGTGCCCACCGGGTCGTTCTCGCTCCGGGCCCGGCGCACTCCCCGTACGGAGGCGCCGCGCTCCCGGTACGGCGGACCGCTCCGGCGCAACGGTGGCAGTCGTGCGCCCTCGGCCCGGTCGCTCGTGGCGTCGAGCGCCCTGTGATCCCCAGCCCAGCCCGTCCCGCCTCGTCACGCTCCGGCACGCCCGGCACATCCCGTCACGCCCCACCCGGCACCCTCGCCCCGGCACCCCTCGCCCCGGCACGCCCCGCCTCGCCACGCTCAACCTCGCCACGCTCAACCTCGGCACGCCCTGCCTCGCCACGCCCTGTCCCCTGCCGTCAGGAGTCCCCGCCATGCGCGCCAGCTCGCCCGCCCCCGCCGCCGCCGACCCCGCGGCCACAGCCACCGCCGCCCCCGGCGCGTCCCGCCGCCGGCGCCGCCGCCTGCTGCCGTCCGCCGCCGCCCTGGCCGGTGCCGCGCTGCTGGCCGGTGTCACCCCGGCCTCCGCCGCCACCGCGGCCGCGCCCGGCGCGCCGTACACCGGCATGGGCAACTGTCCGCTCTCCGCGCCCGCCATGCACAACCCGGAGAACCTCCAGGTCGGCTGCCTGGTGTCGGTGACCAACGCCGGGAAGTTCACCCTCGGCAGCACCGTGGTGCCGTTCAACTCACCGATCACGCTGCAGTTCGGCTTCTACTGGGACAAGTCCGCGCCGGAGGTGTCGTTCCCGGACGGCAGCAGCGCCAACCAGTACACCGTGGTGCCGCCCACCGGCGCGCCGCTGCTCAGCGCGCCCATGGTGCAGATCAACATCCCGGGCATCCAGAACTTCCTCCCGGGCATCACCAGCGTCTTCGCCCAGGTGGAACTCGCGGGCCCGGTCACCAAGTTCACGCCGCTGGCGACCGGCGAGCCGTACCCGGTGTTCCAGCTGCCGATCAAACTGCACCTGTACAACGCGCTGTTCGGCGCGCACTGCTACATCGGCTCGGACTCCGCGCCGCTGCTGCTCAAGCCCACCACCGGTGCGACCGCCTCCACCCCGCCGATGACCGGCGACCCGGGCACCCTCGACTACACCCCGGACCCCAACGGGCACAACGCGCTGGTCATTTCGGAGAACAACGCCTCGCTGGTCGACAACACCTTCGCGGTGCCCGGCGCCAACGGCTGCGGCCTGCTCGGCTCGCTGAACCAGATCATCAACTGGACGATGGGCCTGCCCGCCGCACCCGGCAAGGACTCGGTGAGCTTCCAGCAGACCAACGCGTCCTTCGTCCTGGACACCGACATCGCCGACCTCACCGCCGCGCTGAGCGGCAGCGCCGCGCACTGACGAGCCGTCACACGACTCCGCCCCCAACGGAGTTGATCGGTTCCGTCACCCGTCCCCCACGAACCCGTGCCCGTCCCGTCCCCAGCGCGGGGCCCGCACGCGCTCCGGCGACCGCGCCGGGGCAGCTCCGTCCGCTCCGCCCCACCCACCGGAAGGAACCCTCATGCGCAACCGCCTCTCCGCCGGCATCGCCGCCCTCACCGCCGCCGGCGCCCTGCTCCTCCTCCCCGCCGTCCCGGCCGGCGCGGTGAGCAGCACCCCGGTGCTGACCATCGCCGGTACCAGCACGGCCGTCGGGGTCGGCGACACCCTGGCCGCGAACCTGGTCAGCGGCACCTTCGCCACCATGTACAACCCGGGCACCACCACCGGCGTCAAGTGCTCCACCTCCACCATCGGCGGCAGCGTGGCCGTCAACCCGCTCGCCACCGGCTCCGCCACCGCCTCCGGCCCGGTCGGCACCCTGACCTTCGCCGGCTGCACCTCCAACGTGGTCGGCGTCACCGGCGTGAACAGCCTGACCATGAGCAACCTGCCCTACACCCTGAGCATCTCCGACTCGGCCGGGCTCCCGGTCAGCCTGACCGGGACGATCCAGGCCGCCGTCAACCTCAAGACCCTGGCCGGCAACGCCCTGTGCACCTACTCCTCGACCAGCGGCTCGCTCAACGGCAACGCCACCAACACCCCGCCGAAGATCACCATGACCAACCAGCCGTTCACCAAGCTGTCCGGCCCGAGCATCTGCTTCGCCAGCATCAACTTCTCGGCCGCCTACGGCCCGGTCACCGACACCACCCTGGGCGGCACGGTCTTCGTCAACTGACCCGGCCGCACCACCACACCGCACCACCGCAGGTCCGGACGCCGCGCCCACCCCCTCGGGCGCGGCGTCCCACCGCACGTCGCCCCGTCCCGTCCTGCCCTGTCCCGTCGCGCCGCGCCGCGCCGCACCGCGCCGTCAGTCCGCCGCCCGCCCGGCCCGCTCGGCGGTCCTGGCCCGCACGTGCACCCGCTCCCCCTGCGGGCCGAACAGGCTCAGGAACTCCACCGGCACCCGCCCCGCGTTGGTGAACAGGTGCGGCGTCCGGGTGTCGAACTCCGCGGCCTCGCCCGCCTTCAGCACCGCCTCGTACTCGCCCAGTTTCAGCAGCAGCTCCCCGGAGAGCACGTACAGCCACTCGTGGCCCTCGTGGGTGCGCTGCTCGCAGTTCTCCCGGCTGTCGCCCACCGGGACGATGATCTTGTACGCCTGCATGCCGCCGAGGCTGCGGGCCAGCGGCAGGTACGTCCAGCCGTGCCGGACGAACGGGCGCAGCCGCACCCGGGGGTCGCCGGTGGGCGGGGCGTCGACCAGTTCGTCCAGGGCCACGCCGTGCGCACGGGCCAGCGGCAGCAGCAGTTCCAGGGTCGGGCGCCGCCCGCCGGACTCCAGCCGGGACAGCGTGCTGACCGAGATGCCGGTCTGCTCGCTCAGTTGCGCCAGGGTGGTGCCGTGCTGCTGCCGGATCGCCCGCAGCCGGGGGCCGACGCCGGTCAGCACCGCCTCGAAGTCCTCGCCCATCACCGTGCTCCTCTCCTCCCCTCCATTTGCCACCTCAGCAACATTGTTTGTCAATCCGGCGAACTCGGCGCACCATCGAGCCATGACCACGACGCACCGTCACCCGCACCCCCGCCCCGCCCGCCACCACGACGTGCTGATCGTCGGAGGCGGTGCCGCCGGACTCAGCGGCGCCCTCACCCTGGCCCGGGCCCGCCGTTCCGTCCTGGTCGTCGACGCGGGGCGTCCGCGCAACGCCCCGGCCGAGGGCATCCACGGACTGCTCGGCCGCGAGGGCCTGCCGCCGGCCGAGCTGACCTCCCTCGGCCGGGCCGAAGTCGCCTCGTACGGCGGCGAGTTCCACGACGCCGAGGTGCTCTCCGTCGCCCGCGAGGAGGACGGCGGCTTCCGCGCCGAGCTGTCGGACGGCACCGCCGTGCACGCCCGCCGCCTGCTGCTGACCACCGGCACCACCGACCTGCTGCCCGAGCTGCCCGGCCTGGCCGAGCGCTGGGGGCGCCAGGTGGTGCACTGCCCCTACTGCCACGGCTGGGAGGTCCGCGACCGGAAGATCGCCGTGCTGGCGACCAACCCGGCGGTGGCCGTCCACCAGGCACTGCTGTGGCGGCAGTGGAGCGGCGACGTCACCCTGCTCGCGCACACCGCCGCGCCGTCCGACGAGCAGCCGTCCGACGAGCAGTCGTCCGACGAGCAGTCGTCCGACGAGCGGCCGTCCGACGAGCAGCCGTTCGACGAGCGGCAGCGGCGCGAGCTGGCCGCCCGCGGGGTGCGCGTGGTGCCCGGCGAGGTCGTCGCGCTGCTGCCCGAGGACGGCGCCGCCGAGCTGACCGGGGTCCGGCTGGCCGACGGCACCGTGGTCGACTGCGCGGTGCTGGCCGTCGGCACCGAGTTGACCGTGACCGCGCCGTTCCTGGCCGAGCTGGGCCTGGCGGTCACCGACCTGGACTTCGGGGGCGTCCGGTTCGCCACCCGGCTGGCCACCACCGACCCGACGGGTGCCACCGGCGTCCCGGGCGTCTGGGCGGCGGGCAACCTGACCGACCCGGTCGCACAGGTCGCGATCGCCGCCGCGGACGGGCTGCGGGCGGGCGCGGCGATCAACGCCGACCTGGTCGCCGAGGAGACCCGGCTGGCCGTCGACGCGGTCGAGTTCTGGGAGAAGCGGTACGGCGAGAGCGGGCAGATCTGGAGCGGTCGCCCGAACGCCTCGCTGACCGTGCAGGCCACCGGCCTGGCGCCCGGCCGGGCGCTGGACCTGGGCTGCGGCGAGGGCGGGGACGCGATCTGGCTGGCCGAGCGGGGCTGGCAGGTCACCGCCGTCGACATCTCGCGGGTCGCGCTGGAACGGGCCGCCGCCCGGGCCGCCGTCGCGGGCGTCGCCGACCGGATCGACTGGCAGCGCGTCGACCTGGCGCACGCCTTCCCGTCCGGCGCGTACGACCTGGTCTCCGCGCAGTTCCTGCACTCCCCCGCCGAGTTCCCGCGCGACCGGGTGCTGCGCCGGGCCGCTGCGGCCGTCGCCCCCGGCGGCACCCTGCTGATCACCAGTCACGCCGCACCGCCCGCCCGGCACGACGACCCGCACCCGGACCTGCACCTCCCGACCCCCGAGGAGATGCTCGCCGCCCTGCAGCCGGCCCCCGGCGAGTGGACCGTCGAACTCGCCGAGGAGCACGCCCGGCACGACCACCCCGGGCACCCCGTCACCGACCCGGACGCCCGCCCGCACCGCGACTCCACCCTCCGCCTGCGCCGCAAGGGCTGAGCCCCCTCGCCCGTTCCCGCTCGTCCCCGCCCCGGGGCCGCCGCGTGCCCGACCGCACCCGGCGGCCCCGCCGCACGCCCCCCGGCGGCCCCGCCGCACCCGCGCCGGGCGGCCGACCCGGGGCATCCGCGCCGCGGACCCGCCCGGCGGGTTGGTCCGGCCGCCTGACGAACCTGGCGCGCCGCCAGACCTATGATCGCGGCGTGCCCGCTCTCCGCAAGGCCCTGGCCGACCACGAGGACGCACTGCTGCGCCTGCTGTCGATCGCCTTCCGGGTCGCCGCCGTCCTGCTGCTCCCCTGGATCGTCGAACTCGCCCTGAACGTCCGGGGCCGGTTCGGGGCCCGCAACCTCTCCAACGCCTGGGTCTGGTTCGACCTGCTGGAGGCCGCCGCCCTGCTGCTGCTCGCCGCCCTGGTCCGCCGCCGCCACCGCGCCACCAGCCCGATCGCCTCCGCGACCGCCGTCCTGCTCGGCACGGACGCCTTCTTCGACCTCTGGTCCGCCCACCGCGGCGAGGCGTTCCGCACCGCCGAGGTCCTCGCCTACGCCGCCGAACTCCCCAGCGCCGCCCTGCTCGCCGCACTCTCCTGGTACTCCCTGCGCTGGGCCGCCGACCTCCGCCCCGCCCCCGTCCCCGCCGCCGTCCGCCGCCCGGTGCCGCCCGCTGGGAACTGAGTCCCCCCTCACACCCCCACGGGAGTGGATACATGGCACGGAGTGTGGTCTAGTGGGGGTACTCAGTTCCCTCCCGCGTGAAAGGACAAGGTGGCCGTGAGCTTGAGGATCGTTGTCTGTGTGAAGTACGTGCCCGACGCGACCGGTGACCGTCGCTTCGCGGACGATGCCACCACCGACCGGGAGG
>NZ_JBIVKJ010000004.1:495485-719368 GCF_044750705.1 Kitasatospora sp. NPDC088783 | reverse complement strand
GGTGCCCCTCGGCCCGCAGCCGCTCGGCCAGCGCGCACGCGAGGGTGGTCTTGCCCGCACTGGGCAGGCCGGTCAGCCACACGGTGGCGCCGCGCCGGGCGGGCGCCGGCGCGGTCACGGGCGGTCCTCGGCGGCGGTCTCGGCGGCGGTCTCGGCGGCGATCGCCGCGAGCAGGGCCGGGGCGTCCTCGGTGCGGCAGACCAGCAGGTCGGGCAGGTAGGGGTCGGCCTGGTTGTAGCGCATCGGGGAGCCGTCCAGGCGGGAGACGTGGTACCCGGCGGCCAGCGCGACGGCGGCCGGGGCGGCGGAGTCCCACTCGTACTGGCCGCCGGCGTGGACGTAGGCGCGGGCCTCGCCGAGCAGGACGGCGGCGCTCTTGGCGCCGGCCGAGCCCATGCCGACCAGGTCGGAGCCGACCCGGGCGGCGACCCGGGCGAGGAAGGCCGGGGGCCGGGTGCGGCTGCCGAGCAGGTCGCGGGCGGTGGGGTCGGCCGCCGGGTGCGGGCGGGCGGTGGAGAGGGTGGTGCCGCGGGCGGGCAGGGCGACCGCTCCGGCGGCCAGCCGGCCGTCGACCCAGAGCGCGACGTGCACCGCCCAGTCGGCGCGGCCGGCCTCGGCGTACTCGCGGGTGCCGTCCAGCGGGTCGACGATCCACACCCGGTGGGCGTCGAGCCGGGCCGGGTCGGCGACGCCCTCCTCGGAGAGGACGGCGTCCTGCGGGCGGTGCCGGGCGAGTTCGGCGGTCAGGAAGGCGTGCGAGCGGGCGTCGCCGAGGTCCTTGAGGCTGCCGGGGTCGGCCAGGGCGGTCTCGGTGCGCAGGCCCAGCAGCAGTTCGCCGGCCTGTTCGGCGAGCCGGTGGGCGAGTGCGTGGTCCTCGGGGCCGGCGGCCGTCCCGTCGTACGCCTCGGCGGCGGGGTGGTGGACGTGCACGGTGGTGCGGGCGAACAGCCGTCGGATCCACGCCTCCGCCGCGTCGGGGTCGGGGTGGGCGACCGTGCCGGACAGCGGGAGGTTCTCGGGGCGGTAGGAGGGGGCGCTGGGGCAGCGGGTGCCGGGGGGCGCCAGGCGGTGGCCGGTCAGCACCGGGTCGTCCAGCAGGCCGTCGGCGACCCGCACGGTGACGGGGGCGGAGCCGTGGACGTGGCCGGGGTAGAGGAAGAAGCCGTGGTGGAGGTCGGCGCGGGCCGGGCCGATGAAGCGTTCGGCGAGGGCGCCGTCGACGTCCGAGGCCATGTCGAGGGTGTGCAGGTAGGCGCCGGTGCGCAGTTCGGTGGCGCGGACGATGTAGCCGCCGCCGCAGCGGGCCGCGGCCTCCAGGAAGACCGGGCCGTCGGCGGTCTCGATCGCCTCCAGGTGGAAGGTGAGCGTCTCGCCGCCCAGGGCACGGACGCAGCGCACCGCCCAGTCGGCGAGGGCGGGGTCGTCGCGCTGGACGGTGCCGACCGGTTCGCCGCGCTCGAAGCCGAGCGGCGTGCCGATGTAGCGGGAGGGCTGGACGATCACGGGTTCGCCCCGGAAGAGGAAGCCGTCGACGTGCCAGATCGGGCCGTCGACGTACTCCTCCAGTTCGAGCCGGGCGGCGGCCCGCGGGTCGTCCTGGGCGCGGAGGTGGGCGGCGGCGTCGGCGTAGGAGTCGAAGACCCGGACGCCCTGGCTGCCGGAACCGTCCCGGGGCTTGAGCACGGTGCGGCCCGGCCAGGGGGCGGTGTCGGGGAGGGCGTCGGCGGGCAGGTGGCGGGGCACCCGCAGGCCGGCTGCGGCGACGGCGCTCTTCATCGCCAGCTTGTCGCGGAAGTTCCGTGCGGTGTACGGGAGTTGGCCCGGGATGCCGAACTCGGCGCGCAGCTCGGCCGCCGGGGTGATCAGCTTCTCGTGCCGGGCCAGGACGCGCTGGTGCGGGGTGGCGGCGAGCAGCGGGCGGAGCTGTTCGGCGACGTCCCGGGCCGGGTCCCAGGGGAACTTCTCGCAGCGGATGCGGTCCGGGATGTTGTCGAGGTACGCGGGCGCGCCCGCGTAGGTGACGTCGTGCGCCTCGTGGTCGATGGCCCGCTCGTAGCCGAGCCGGTCAAACAGGTTCTGGTGAAGGACCAGGATCCGCACCGGGGTTCTCCTTGAGTGTGAGGTGGATGACGGCCCAGGCCGCCAGGGCGCACAGGCCCATGGCCGCGAACAGCAGCGACCGGTCGGCCCAGGCCAGCACCAGGCCGCCCGCCGCCGGGCCGACGCCGAGGCCGAGGTTGCGCAGGGTGGACGCCCCGAAGTAGGTGCCGCGCAGGCCGGGCGGCGCCAGCTCGTCGACCACCACGCTGACCGTCGGCACCACCAGCACCTCGGCCATGCTGACCAGGACCACCAGGGCGACCAGGCCGGCCTTGCTGAACTCGACGAAGCAGAAGGCCAGGCAGACCGCGGCGAACAGCCCGTTGCCCAGCTGGATGGTCCGCCGGGGGCTGAGCCGCTTGGCGATCGCGGTGGCGGGCGGCTGGAGGGCGATCACCGCGACCGCGTTCACCGTCAGCAGCACCGAGAAGAACCGCACGCCGTCGGCGAAGCCCCGGCTGACCACCGCGGACAGGTTCGACTCGATCTGGCAGTAGGCCAGCGCGAACAGCACCATCGACAGGGTCAGCCCGCGGAACGTCCGGTCCGCGCCGAGCACCCGGAGCGCGCCGCCCAGGCTGCGGCGCTCGGACGGCGCGGTGGCCGCCCCGAGCTCGGTGCCCCGGGTCAGCCACCAGAAGGCCAGCGAGAAGGCCAGGTAGCAGCTGCCGGAGACGACGAACGCGGCCCGGGCGGAGGCGATCCCGAGGAAGGCGCCGACCGGCGGGCCGATCGCCACCGCGCAGTTGGTCAGCACGTAGCGGTGCCGGAACACCGTCGGCCGGCGCTCGGCGGGCAGGCTGTCGGCCATCATCACCTGGGTGACCGGCCAGAAGAACGCCGACATCATCCCGTAGCCGGTGTTCAGCAGCGCGAACAGCACCGGGAAGGCCACCGTCGCGCGCAGGAAGGTCGCGGTCAGGAAGAACAGCAGGAAGACCGCGGAGCTGCCGAACAGCCCCACCAGCAGCACCCGCCGCTTGCCGACCCGGTCGGCGAGCACGCCGCTGACGAAGCCCGCGCCGAGCGAGCCGATCTGGCTGAGCCCGACGATCGCGCCGATCACGTACGGCGGGGCGTCGACGGTGCGGCTCAGGTAGATCGTCATGAACGGGATGCACAGGAAGGAGACCAGCTTCAGGACGAACGTGCTGGCCATCGTGACCGAGACCAGCGGGGTCCGGTACACGGCGAAGTCTCCGCCGCCGCCTCTCACAGGAACGTTCATGGCTTTCCTCGTCGCGGAACCGGAGAACGCCGGGGCGGGCCGGTCGGTGACCGGCCCGCCCCGGCGTTCCAGGAGGGCTTGCGTGTGCTGTTGTCGCGGCTACCGGGCCGTCAGGAGGCGGGGTTCCGGTAGAACGGGGCGTCGTCCGGCCCGGTGTACTCGGGCTGGAACCAGGTCGCCGGGCGGAGCGCGCCGGGCACCTGGTCGGCGACGCCCAGGACGGAGGCGAACAGCGCCATCCGCATCGGGATGCCCGCGTCGGTCTGCCGGAAGATCGCCAGCCGGTGGTCCCGGTTCAGGTCGGTGGCCAGGTCGTTGGAGCCGGGGCGGCTGTCCCGGGGCAGCGGGTGCATGATCACCGCGTCCTCCCGGCAGGCCCGGGCGACCAGCGCCCTGTCGATCCGGAACTCGTCGCTGTACGGCAGCGGCTGGTCGGCGAAGCGCTCGGTCTGCAGGCGGGTGGCGTAGACCAGGTCGGCGTCCTTGAGGCCGCTCTCCGGGCGGTCGCTCAGCTCGATCCGGTGGCCGCGGCCCTCGGCGAGCTCCAGCAGTTCGGCGGGCATGCCGAGCGGGCCGGGGGCCACGCAGACGATGGTCAGGTCCCGGTACAGCGAGACCAGCTTGATCAGCGAGTGCACCGTGCGGCCGTGCCGCAGGTCGCCGACCAGGGCGATCCGGCGGCCGTCCATGGAGCGGCCGGTGCGGGAGAACTCCCGGTGCAGGGTGTACATGTCCAGCAGGGCCTGGGTCGGGTGCTCGCCCGCCCCGTTGCCGCCGTTGACCACCGGGACGTTGGTGGCCGCCGCGAACTCGTGGACGGCGCTCTCCTCGGGGTGGCGCATCACGATCAGGTCGCTGTAGCCGCTGACCACCCGGCTGGTGTCGGCCAGCGACTCGCCCTTGGAGATCGACATGATCTCCGCGCCGGTGCTGGAGATCACCGAGCCGCCCAGCCGGGAGAACGCGGACTCGCAGCTGAGCCTGGTCCGGGTGCTGGCCTCGAAGAACAGGCTCGCCATCACCGCGCCCTCCAGCACCCGCACCACCTGGCGGCCCCGGGCCACCGGGGCCAGCAGGTCCGCCAGGGCGAAGAGGCGCTCCAGTTCGTCCCGGTCGAAGAGGTCGCTGGAGAGGACGTGCCTGCCGATGAGAGACATGACGGAAACCGACTTCCTGGTGGTGATCTGCTGCGCCGACAGTGTAGGGCCGGCGGTGTCCGGACACCGGACGACCGCCCGGGCGCCGGGCGGCGCGGGCGGTCGTCCGGGCGCGGTCAGCCCGCGTGCAGGGCGACCAGCTGGACGGACGAGACGTTGCGCTGCTCGACCTCCTTGAGCGAGGCCACCGCGGTGTCCAGCGACCGGGCCGCCGCGTCGGTGCCGGCCCCGCCCATCAGCGCGTCCAGCTCGCCCTGGAGCTCGGCGCAGACCGCGTCCAGGTCGGCCTGCTCCTCGGTGCGGGGGGTGTCGTCGGGATTGCTCATGTGCTCGCTTCCTTCGGGACGGGAGGGCTCCGGGCGGAGACCTCAGTGAACGGTGACGCTCCACAGCTCGCGGTTGTTCGACCGGACCTCGCCGTCGGCCTCGTACTCGCCGACGATCCGGAGCCGGCCGTGCGCGAAGCGGTGGTTGTCGAGCAGCAGCAGGTCACCGCGCTCCAGCGGGAAGCAGGCGAAGAACGCCTCGTCCGCGCTCGCCTCCATCAGGTACGCCAGCGACTCGCGGTACTCCTCGAACTCCGGGATCCGCCCGCCCGTCGCCTCGACCTTGGCGAGCAGGTCCTGCTTGAGCCGCACGCCCACGTCGTACGGGCCGCGGGCGTCCGGCAGCGGGTAGAGCAGCGGCAGGTCGCTGAGCTCCTCGCGGACGTTGTTCGCCTCGAAGGTGAGCGGGGTGCCCGAGAGCCGGGCGAAGTGCCGCTCGAAGACCTCGCCGTCCCGTTCGGCGAGCCGGGTGAACAACTCGTTCCAGCACAGCACCACGGACTCGCCGCGCTCCCCCGCCGGAGCCTCCCGCCAGCCCGGCTCGACCATCAGCATCGCGAAGTGCGAGGGCCGCGGCGAGCGCCAGGACCGGGCCGAGTGCGGCCGCAGGCCGCCCGCCACGTAGTGCACCGACTGGGCGCCGGTGACCTTCTTCTTGTACTTGACCCGGTTGATCTGCGGGTGCGGGTCGGTCTTCTCCAGCGCGCTCAGCGACGAGTAGTTCATCAGCGGCTCGCCGAAGCGGCCGAGGAAGTCCAGGTAGCGGTCCGGGTCCAGCGGGAAGCCGCGGACCAGGCAGATCCGGTTCTTCTCCATCGTCTCGCGGGCCTCGGCCGCGACCTGCTCGACGGACTTCCCGGCGCCCTCGACGCGCTCGTCCTGGATCTGCCGGGCCAGTGGGCTCTGCGGGTGCATCGTCCTTGCCTTCCTTGACGTGGGTGGTGGGGTCGCGCGGGCCCGGGGCCCGCGGCGGGACGGCCGGACGGCTCCTAGGCGGCGGTGGCGACCGCGGCGCGGCGCTGGAAGTCCCGGGCCTCGGCGAGCCGGCCGGAGCGGGCCAGCAGGGTGGCGTGGGTGAGCAGGGTCAGCCGGTCGGCCTCCGGGCGGTCGGCCGCCGGGGCCAGCAGGGCCAGCGCCTCCCCGGTGCGGCCCCGGCCGGCCAGGAAGCCGGCGAACTCGGCCCGGAGCTCGGCCTGCGCGGCGTTGGCCGCCAGGCTCTGCCGGTAGAGCACCTCGGCCAGCTCCGGGTCGCCGAGCCGGTCGGCGGTCAGCCGGGCCAGCTTGCCCAGGGTGTGCGGGTGGTGGGGGCGCAGGGCGAGCGCCCGCAGCATCAGCCGGCGGCCCTCGGCGACGTCGTCCCGGTGCTGGACCAGGTGCAGGGCGTAGTTGCACAGCGTGCGGGGGTGGTCCGGGTCCAGCCGCAGGGCGGCCCGGTAGCGTTCGCCCGCGTAGTCGGGGTCCTGCTTCTTGTGCTCGGCGAACAGCGCGAAGTTGCTGTTCACCCGGGCGTACCGGGTGTCGGCGGGGACGGGCCGGCCGGCCTCGCGCTTCTTGTCGTCCGGCGCCCAGTGGATCTTCTCGGTCCACAGCGCCAGCAGCCGCAGGTCGTTGGCCTCCTGCGGGTAGCGCCGCTGCGCCTCGGCCAGCCCGATCGGGTCCGGCCGGTCGGCGAGGTAGCCGAAGCGGCGCATGGTCTCCCACTCGGAGAGGGTGATCAGCTCCTTGAGCTCCTCCGGGTAGTCGGGGCGGATCGTCGTCGCGTTGATCCGGCTGCCGCCCGCCAGCACCGAGCGGTCGAAGCGCTCGCCGGCCAGGTCGAGGAAGCGGGCGAAGTCCTCCTGGAGGTTCTCCTGCCGGCCGACGAAGTCGACCTCGGCGCCCGGCTCGCCCACGTAGGAGGCGTAGATGTTGCCCAGGGCGCCCGGCAGGGTGGTCACCGCGCGGCGCACGAAGGTCTCGAAGTCGTCGCTCTCGCAGTGCTCGTCCAGCGGGTACTGCGGGCGCCAGCCCTTCTCCATCCGGTAGGACCAGTAGGAGCGGTACCACTCCAGCGGGTCGCGCACGAAGGCGCCGACGAAGGAGTACGCGGAGCGGTCGAAGTCGGCCAGCAGGTCGTGCTCGCGCATGCCCGGGTCGCCGACGTCCTCGAAGGCGAGGCCGAGTTCCCGGATCTTGCGGCGGATCCAGGTGCTGCCCGTCTTGGGCGTCAGCAGCAACAGCGCGTTACTGCCGAGGAGGTGAATGGCCATGGTCTGCTTCCTCGTTCTGCGGGTCGGCCGCCTTCCGGCGCGCGGCCCGGGGGGAGTCGAACAACTTCACCGTGCTGCCCGGGGCCGGGCCCGGCTCCGGGGCGCCGGGGGCGGGGGCGGGCCGCAGCCAGCGGTCCAGGAACCCGGCGGTCAGCCCGTCCAGGGCGGCCCGGTTGGCGGCGGTCACCACCTCGTGGCCCTCGTCGGGGAAGAGCGCCAGGGTCGCGTCCCGGTCGGCCCGGGCCAGTGCCATGAACATCCGGGTCGCCATTTCGGCCGGCACCCGGCTGTCGTTGGCGCCGTGCACCAGCAGCACCGGGCAGCGCACCCCGGCGGCCCGGTTCACCGGCGAGCGCTCGGCCAGGGCGGCCCGCTGCTCCGGCCGGGACGGGTCGCCGATCCGGCGCCGCAGCATCGGGGCGGCGCTGCGCCAGAACGCCGGCGGCTCGGCGACGAAGCCCACCAGGTCGGTCAGCGGCGAGCTGGCCACCGCGCAGCGCAGCGGACGGTCGGTGGTGGCGGCCAGTTGCAGCACCGCGTAGCCGCCGTAGCTGCCGCCGACCAGGGCGATCCGGTCCGGGTCGGCCAGCCCCTCGGCGACGGCCCAGTCCAGGGTGTCCTCCAGGTCGTCCTGCATCGCGGCGCCCCACTGCCCGTCGGCGGCGGCGACCCAGCCGGAGCCGAAGCCGGTGGAGCCGCGGAAGTTCGGCTCGATGACGGTGCAGCCGCGGGCGGCCAGCCAGGCCCGCCGCTCGGTGTAGCGCCAGCGGCTGCGCCGCCACGGGCCGCCGTGCACCAGCAGCACCGCCGGGCCCGGGCCGTCCGGCGGGCGCGGCCCGGTGGGGCGGGTGACGTAGCCGACGGCGCGCCGGCCGTCGCGCAGCGGCACCTCGACCGGGCGGCACTCCACCGGCAGCGGCGCCCGCCCCGGCCGGGCCTCGCACAGCGGCCGGGTGCCGCCGCCGTCCGGGTCGTGCACCAGGTAGTGGACGTCCCGCTCCGGGCGGTGCGAGGCGACCAGCCAGGCGCCCGGGCGGCGTTCCAGCACCTCCGGCTCGGTGCCCAGCGCGGTCCGCAGCCGCTGCACCGCGTCCGCCCACCGGCCGTCCAGCGGGACGCAGGCGAGCCGCTCGCGCTCGACGTGGACCAGCTCCGGCCGGCCGTCCGGGCCGGTCAGCACCCCGGCGTAGTCGCCGCCGGCGACCCGGTGCAGGGTGCGCGGCGCGCCCGCGGGCGCGCCGGGGCGGCAGTCGAGTTCGGCCAGCCGGACGCCGTCCGGGCCGTCCGGCAGCACCAGGTGCAGCCGGGCCGGGTCGGCGGCGAACCCGAGCACCCGGGCGGTCAGCGCGTCCTCGTGCGGCACGTGCAGGTAGCGGGCCCCGGGGACCGGCCGGCCGCCGTCCCCGGTGCCGAGGTGGCGCAGTTCGCGCGCGCCGTCCGGGAGCACGGTCTCGGCGAGCCGGGGCCGCAGCTCCCGGTCGAAGTAGACGGCGGCGTGCGCGGAGCCGGTCAGCACCGGGGTGCCCGCCCCGGTGCGCAGGCAGATCCGCAGGTAGTCGCGGTGGCCGGGCGCGGCGGCGTCGACCGCGACCACCACCTGGTCGGGGTGCCGCTCGGAGAGCCCGGCGATCCGCATCCGGGCGGCGCCGTCGCCCAGCCGCTGCCACTGCCCGGACTCGACCCGGACCAGGTGCAGCGCCCAGTTCTCGGCGCCGGCCGCGTCCGCCTCGGCCTCGGCCAGGCCGACGCCCGGCAGGTGCGTCCAGGTGAAGGCCCGGCAGCGGGCCGCGCCGACCCGGCCGCGGTGCACCTCCCGGCCCCGCGCCAGGTCGTGCAGCACCAGCCGGACCGCCGCGCTGCCGCTGGACAGCCAGGCGGCGAACCGGCCGTCCGCGCTGATCGAGGGGACGCCGTTGAGCTCGCCGCCCGGCTCGCTCACGGGGCGGTCCGGGCCGCCGCGTGGGCCCGCTCGACGCAGGCCGCCACCGCCGCGATCTCGGTCTCCCGGGGCACGCTGATCCGCACCCCGGCCGGCCAGTCGGCGGGGTAGCCCTGGAGGTCGTGCAGCAGCCGGGTGAGGTAGCCCGCCGCCTTGAGCTCCGCGACGACCGACTCGGCGCGGGGGGTCTCCAGGCAGACGTAGTTGGCGTCCGAGGGCCACACCCGCACGCCCTCGACCGCGGCCAGCGCGGCCGCCAGGGTCTCCCGGGCGGCCCGCGCCCGGCGGATGCTCTCCTCCACCGCCGCGGGCTCGGCCAGCAGCCGCAGCACGGTCTGCTGGGCGACGCCGGAGACGCTGTTGGGCATCAGCCAGAACGGGAAGTCCGGGCGGGCGAAGCCCTGCGAGACCGCGAAGCCGATCCGCAGGTTGGCCATCCCCCAGGCCTTGGAGAAGGTCCGCACCACCACCAGGTGGGGGAACTCCGCCACCAGGCCGAGCGCGGTGGCGGGGGCGAAGTCCGCGTAGACCTCGTCCAGCACCACCAGGCCGCGGGCGCGCTCCAGCAGGGCCCGGACGTCCGCCGGGTCGAACTGGTAGCCCAGCGGGTTGCGCGGCGAGCAGAGCACGATCACCGCCTCGGGCCGGTCCAGGAACGGTTCGAGGGCGGGCAGCAGCTCGGCGGGCTCGCGCACCGGCACCGCGCGGTAGTTCCAGCCCTGCTGGCGCGAGACGGTCGCGGTGAGGTGGAAGTTCGGGGTGACGTCGACCACCAGGCCGCGGTAGGCGCTGCGCAGCAGCGTGTCGATGAGCTGGGTGGCCCCGGCGCCGACCCGGACGAACGGGGCGGGGACGCCGAACCGGGCGGCGACGGCGGCGGCGACGTTCTCGCTCCAGACGTCGCCCTTGTTGGTGAGGTCGATCGGGTCGGCGGCCAGCCGCAGCAGCTCGGACTGCTCCCGCGGGTCGAGGAACTGGTTGCCGGTCCAGGTCAGGTTCAGGGTCATCAGGGGGTTCCCCGCCTAGGTGTGTTGGGTGGCGCCGGTCGGTTCGGGCCGGAGCTGGAAGCGGCGCTTCTTCCCGCCCGGCGGGGTGATCCGCTCGCACTGCTCCAGCTCGGGGTCCTCGCCGGGCAGCAGGCGGGCCAGCGCCTCGCGCAGCAGGCCGGCCACCACCGCCGGGTCGGCGGGCTCCCCCGCCCCGGCGGGCCCGGTCGGCTCGGCGGTCCAGCGCAGCAGCGTCCGCCGCCCGCCGCCGAGCTCGAAGCGGAAGTCGGCCAGCCCGGGGACGGAGCCGACCGCGCGGGTCACCTCGTCGGCGGGCAGCTCGCCGGTGCGGAAGGGCACCGTCCCCGGCTCCCGGCCGCGCAGCCGCAGCAGGCGCTGCGTGCCGTCGGCGGCGGTCTCCAGTTCGGCGAAGTCGCCGGTGCGGTAGCGGACGAAGACGGTGCTGCGGTTGACCAGGTTGGTGAGCACCAGCTCGCCGGCCCCGGAGGGCGCGAGCCGGCCCGCCGCGTCGAGGACCTCCAGCCGGACGTTCTCGCCCAGCACCCGGTAGACCCGCTCGTCGGGCGCGGTGGCGGCGATCAGGCCGCCCTCGGTGGAGGCCAGCGCGTCCACCAGGGGCGCGCCGAAGTAGCCGGTGAGCCGGGCCCGGTCGTCGGGGTGCAGCGGCTCCCCGCTGGTCAGCAGCAGCCGGGGCCGCCAGGGCGCCCGCGCCATGCCCTGCCGGAGCAGTTCGGTGCGCAGGTCCAGCAGGTAGGTCGGCTTGCCGTACAGGACCGGGGCCGGGAACCGGGCCAGGACGGCCGGGACGGACGCCCCCGCGTCGGGCAGTTGCAGGCGCAGGTAGAGCCCGTCGTTCAGGGCCGGGAGCGGGCGGACGAAAGTGGGCCGTCCGGGTTTGTTGCTGACGAACAGGACCGCGGGCGCGCCGCGAGAGAAGAGCTCCCCGGGCAGTCCGGCGATTTCCCGGATCTGGGCGAAGAAGCGGTGGTTCACCGCGTACCAGGCGGATTCGTCCAGGGCCACTTCCAGCGGCTGCCCGGTGGTGCCGCTGGAGGATATCCGGTGCTCCGGTTCGCCGGCCCCCTCCGGGCGGAACCGCCCGCCCTCCGCCTGGTGCTCGGCCCGGCCCACCAGGGGGAAGTCGGCGTCCGCGCCGAGTTCTCGGTAGAAGGGGACGCACCGGCGGGCGTACGCGAGGAATTCGGAATGCACGCTTGCCATGAAACCTGCTTCGTCCGGAAATTCAGACACTTCTTCCGTCGGCAGGAGTGTGACACTTTGCATCTCGCGGTGTCAACCATCGGAAAAGCATTCCCGGGGAACGCCGAAATGGCCCCGGAGAGCACCGGGGGTGTGCTCGCCAAGGCCCTTCCGGTATGGAATTTTTTATCGGTCCTCAGCGGGCGGCCAGCGCCGCCAGCTCGTCGACGTCGTACTCGGCCCGCGAGAAGTCGCCGTAGCGGGTCAGCTTTCCGCGGCTGGCCCATTTGCGGACGGTCGCCTCGGAGACCCCGGCGGCCTGGGCCGCCAGCCGGGTCGGCAGGGTGCGCGGGCGGGCCGCGGCCGGGGCGCCGGGGCCGCCGTGGGCGCCGGGGGCGGTCAGGGTGCGGCGCAGGGCCAGCCACTCGCCGACCTGCCAGTCGTGCCCGGCCGCGCAGCGGACCGCGCCGCCGGGCCGGGGCCCGGCCGTCGACGCCTCCACCGGGCTCCCGCAGCCGGGCCGCGGGCAGCGGCCCAGCAGGACCGCGTCCGCGCCGCGCCGGCGCAGCACCCCGCGCGCCGCCGCCGCGGCCGCGCCGAACTCGTCGGCGGCCTCGTCGGCGGCCGGCAGGGCGAGCAGCGCGTCGAGGTGGCGCAGCAGGAACGCGGCCAGCGGGCCGGCCTCCCGGGCGGGCGCCGGGGCGGCGGGCAGCCGGTCGGCGACCGCCCCGGCCCAGCAGGCCAGCGTCCCGGTGATGCCGGTGCGGGCGGCGCTGGCCTCCTCGTCGAAGCCCGGGCCGCCGCCCCGGCGACCACCGCTGACCCGTTCGCGCAGCGGCATCGCGGCCGGCTGGCGCAGCGACTCCAGTTCGCGGTGCAGCCGCTCCAGCTCCACCAGGGCCGCCGCGATCCGGTCGCGGAGCCGGGGCGACGGGCTGGTGCCGCCGCCCGCCGGGGTGTCGTCCACGGCTCGGTTCATGGGTGCTCCTCTGGGCGCGGGGCCCGGTGGCGGGCCGGCGGTGGGGCGGCGGGCGTCCGGTCCGGTCAGTCCCAGCCCCAGCTGCCGGCGGCGACCGTCGCCGTCCCGGCGGGCGCCGCGGCCTCGGCGGCGGCCGTCCCGGTCCCGGCGGCGGTCGGGAGCTCCGCCGTCGCGACCCCCAGCACGGCGGCGGCCGCCGCGGCGAGGACGAGCGAGGTCAGGAAGCGCACAGACATGGGGGATCCTTTTCGCGGGGACGTCGAATTCACTGGGGACCGGCCTTCCCGGAGGAGAATTGCGGCATTCCCGCCGCCCCCTGATTCCAAGAATTCACCTGACCGCCACGAATCAAAGGTGACACATCTTCCGGGCGTCGCTCCAGGTCTGCCCGGTGGCCTCATGCTGCCCAGGCAACAAGGTGCCATTCACCACGCCAGGCGCACCGTTCCGTCGCACAGACCGGCAAGTCCCATACCGCCGGAAACGACCAAATCGGAACGTACGGCACCGCCCCGGAGCAGCTGCCGGACCACCGCGAGAACCCGCTCGCCCGCTATGCGCGCGCTCGGCCCGGTGAGGTAGATGACTCCCAAATGTCCGGAACCACTCGTTCTAGGCGCGTAGACATGTTGCACGAGACAGTCCGAGGGGTGGGCGGACATTTCCCGCGCGACGTCATTGATGTCCCAGGAACCCGCGACGGGATCGGCCGCGGCTCCGGCTGCGGGGCCGACCGCGCGGTCGGCCGCGCGGCCCGGAACGGAGTCCGGAACGCGGTCCGGACCGGCATCGGGGCTCGGAACGCCGAACCGGATATGTATCGCATACACGGCTGTCCATGGTGGCACGGCGCCGCCCGGGAAACGGACCCGCGAAAGGCCGCTAACTGCCATGGCAGCACACGGCCACCGGCCGGTCAGATCCAGCCGGCCCGGCCCGCCAGCACCCCGGCCTCGAAGCGGCTGCGGGCGCCGAGCCGGCCGGTGAGGTCCGCCATCATCCGCCGCACCGTGCGCAGCGAGACGCCGAGCTGACGGGCCGCCACCTGGTCGGTGCTGCCCGCCTCCAGCAGCCGCAGCAGCTCCAGCTCCTGCGCCGTCGGCCCGTCCTGCTTGCCGGGCCGCACCCCCTCCAGCGGCTGGCCCTGCTGCCAGGACACCTCGAAGAGGTGCACCAGCGCGGCCAGCACCCCGGGCGCGCGCACCATGACGGCGCCGACCTTGGTGTTCTTCGGGTCGGCCGGGAGCAGCGCCGTCTCCCGGTCCACGATCAGCATCCGGATCGGCAGCGACGGGATGGTGCGGATCTCGCCGCCGAGGCCGGCCAGCCAGTGGGCGTACTCGGTGGTGGCCCGGTCGTTGCGGACGCTGTCCAGGTAGAGGGTGCGGATCCGGACACCGGCGGCCAGGGTCCGCTCGTCCAGCGGGCGGCTGGCGTCCAGCGCCTCCCGGCTCTGCGCGCCGCCCGGCATGAAGGACATCAGCTCCTGCCGCGCCTGCCCGGCCAGTTCGGCCAGCCGGGCCCGGACCGAGGCCACCTCGTCCAGCCGCTCCAGGCTGAGGTTGCCGCGCTGGCCCCAGTGGGCCGAGTAGACGGCGGCCAGCTCGGCGGCCTCGCTGCGGGCGTCGGCGAGCTGGGCCTGCTGGGCCCGGATCTCGCTCTCGCGCCGGTTCAGCAGCGCGGCCAGCCCGATCTCGGGGTTGAGCGCGACGGGGCCGGCGGAGTCCTCCGGCGCGTACAGCATGGAGAGTTCGGCCAGGCCGTCCAGGCAGGTGCGCACCTCGGTCTCGGCCATCGTGAGCTGGTGGGCGATCTCGGGGACCCCCCAGCCGGGGCGGGCGACCACCGTGCGGTAGACCTCCAGCAGGCGGTCGTTCAGCCCCAGCAGGGTGGAGAGCCGCCCCTGCTCCGCTCCGGGTTCTCCCCTGCCGTCGCCCAATGCACGCATCTCTCGCACCCTCTCCACGTACACGTCGCGGGCCGCCGCATGTCGAGGGATCTCCCCGCGTCCGCCGCCCGCAGCGATGGTAGTCGGCGGGGGGCATGTCCACACCAGGGGAGGGTGTCCGGAGAGCCGGACAACACCAGGTCAGAGGCCCTCTCCCGCGGCCGGGGCACCGTCCACCAGCTCGGCCGGCGGCCGTCCCGGGGCCCGCGCGGCGAGCGCGCGGGACAGCTGCCCCCACCCGGCGGGCGGCAGCAGCGCCGCCGCCTCGTCGGCCCCGCACAGCCGCCACTCGGCCAACTCCCCCGGGTCGAGCCGGATCCGGGCCAGCTCGGGCTCCGTCAGCGGGCCGCCGTCGAAGACCTGCACCGCCCGGGGCCGGTCGCCGGGGCGGTGCACCCAGTCCACGGCCAGCAGCCGGCCCGGGGCGCGGTCCAGGCCGAGCTCCTCCGCCACCTCCCGGACGGCCGCCGCCCGGGGCGTCTCCGCGCCCGCCTCCACGGTGCCGCCGGGCAGCCCCCAGTGCGGGCCGCCCGCCGCGGACCTCAGCCGCACCAGCAGCACCCGGCCGTCCGCGTCGGTGAACACCACCCGGACCTTGGCGACCGCCGCGGGCAGCTCGACCCGGCTCGGCTCCTCCGGGTGGAAGCACAGCTCGTTGCCCTCGGGATCGGTCACGGACACCCGCGGCCCACCCGCGCCGTCCACCGCCCGCACCCGCAGCACCGCGACGTCCGGCACCACCAGGTCGAGCCGGACCCGGCCGCCGCCCCCGCCCGGCCCGACCGGCCGGAAGCACAGCCCCGGCAGCCCCGGCGCCCCCGGCAGCACGACCCGCACCCGCCCCGCCTCCTCCTCGACCACCGCCCCGCCGAGCAGGTCGGCCCAGAACCCGGCCAGTTCGCGGGGGTTGCGGGCCGGTACCACGATCCGTGACAGCTGCATGCGGGGAGGGTAACGGGTGCCCGGGGGCGCTCCCCCGACGAGCCCGCCGCGCGGTCGGCACGGTTCGGCGCGGTTCGGCGCGGTCAGCATGGTTCGGCGCGGTCAGTGCAGCCAGGAGAGTTCGGCGGCGCGGGCACCGGCCTGGAACCGGCTGCGGGCCTCCAGGAGGTCCATCACCTCGGAGATCAGCCGCCTGACGGTGCGTTCGGAGATGCCGAGCTTGCGGGCCGCGACCACGTCGGTGTCGCCCTGGTGGAGGATCCGCAGCAGGGCGTAGTGCTGGCCCGACAGGCCGTTCCGGTCCCGGCTCCTGGTGTCGCCGAGCGGGGTGGCGCCCGACCAGACCAGGTCGAACAGGGCGCACATGGCGGCGATCGCGCCCTTGCCGTACAGCACGGTCGCGGTGTCGCTGCGCTCGGGATCGAGCGGGACGATGGCGGCCTCGCGGTCCACGACGATCATCCGCATCGGCAGCGAGGGCACGGTCCGCACCTGGCCGCCCCGCTCGCCCAGCCAGCGGGCGTAGTCGGTGGTGGGCTGGTGGTTGCGAACCGAGTCCAGGAAGATGGTGCGCAGTTCGACGCCGCGCAGCAGCAGTTCCTCGTCGAGCGGGCGGCTGGACCGGCGGGCGGACTCGCTCTGCCCGCCGCCGGGGATGAACGCCAGCACCTGGGAGCGGGTGCGCGCGCCGAGTTCGGCCAGCCGGTCGCGGATGGCGTCCACGCCGACCAGGTCCTCGGTCTGGGTGAAGCGCCGGCCGGAGGCCGACTCGGCGCGGACCACCTCGAAGGCGGCCTGGGCCCGTTCCACCTCCTGCCGGTGGGCGAGGAGTTCCGCCTCCCGGTGGGCGAGCAGGGCCTTGAGGCCGAGTTCCGGGATCACCGGGCGCATGGTGAGCGGGTCGTCCCAGGAGGAGCGGAGCAGCGAGAGCCGGGTGAGCTCCTGATAGGCGGAGCGGACCTCGCCCCTGGACAGGTCGAGTTCGGCGGAGAGGTCGGCCGCAGGTGCCTCGGGGTTGCGCAGCAGCGCCTGGTAGACCCGGCTCGCCGCCTCGCTCAGGCCGAACGACTTCAGCTCGGCCTGCATGTCAGGACGCGTCCGGTGTGCGACGTATTCGATCGAAGCCGTTCATCATGCGCACGGTATCCCCCACCTTCCGACCAACATGATCGCTTGCGGTGTAGGTCTAGACCACTGGTGCGCGTGGTGTCAAAGGTTTTCGCCGAAGTTCCCAGCGGATTGCTCAGCCCGCGAGATAGCGGTCCAGCCGGCCGATCGGATTCACCGGTTTCCAGGTCATGTAGGGGATTTCGTCGTTCCGCCGGGCTTCGTCCGGTTGGAGCGCCTTGACCGGATGGTGCAGGTGCACCATGAAATCGTCGTAGCTGTACAGCGCGGTCGCCGCCTGCAGCCGCAGCACCAGGTCCACGTCCTCGCCGCCCCAGCTCTCGTACCGCTCGTCCATCCCGCCGATCCGGTCGAACACCTCCCGGGTCAGCCACACGCAGCCGCCCACCGGTCGGCGCATCCAGAACCCGCGCAGCCCGGCCGGATCGAGCGCCGGCGCCCCGCCCGGGCCCCGGGCGTGCACCGCCCGCCGGCTGGACTCCTCGTCCAGGTACAGCATGTCGCGGTACGGCAGGAAGGCGCCCGTGCCCGGGGCGCGGAACCGCTCCAGGCTCCGGGCGACGAAGCCGCGGTCGGGCAGCAGGTCGGCGTCGAAGACGCAGACGGTCTCGGCCTCCACCGCGGAGTTGGCCACGCCGGCGTTCACCACCCAGGCCTTGTTGAAGGCGCCGGGGTGCGGCGCGAACAGGTACTCGTCGGCCGCCCCCTCGATCTCCGCCCGGCGGCGCGGCACCTCGTCCGCCTCGACCACCGTCACCGTGTACCCGCCCGGCACCGGGTCCTGGTCGCGCAGCGCGGCCAGGCAGGCCAGCAGGTTGCGCAGCCGGTGCCCGTCCACGCCGCGGTCCCGGAACGGCACCACCACCTGCGCGGCCCGGCCCGGGGCGGTGGTCCGGGCCGCAGCCCCGGTGCCGGGCCGGTCGGCCGGGGCGGGCCGGAGGTCCGGGCCGACGGCCGCGCCCAGGTGGTGGCCGATCCGGCCGCGCTGCGCCGTCCGCCAGGCCAACTCGGTCAGCGGCCGCATCCGCTCGGGGAACTTCTCGATCATCGGGACCAGCGCGGCCACCAGGGCGCGGTGGTGCTCGGGCCGCTCCGGTTCGGCCAGCAGCCGCCGGGCGGCCGGGACGAACG
Organism: Kitasatospora sp. NPDC088783; assembly: GCF_044750705.1. Classification (NCBI taxonomy): domain Bacteria; kingdom Bacillati; phylum Actinomycetota; class Actinomycetes; order Kitasatosporales; family Streptomycetaceae; genus Kitasatospora; species Kitasatospora sp. NPDC088783. The sequence goes on along the minus strand of NZ_JBIVKJ010000004.1, from coordinate 702,034 downwards.
GCGCGGCGTCCTCGTCACCCGCGAGCCGGGCCAGTTCCTCGGTCAGCGGTTGCGTGCGGTACCAGTGGTACGGGTTGGCGGCCCGCGCGTGCGGGTCCGCATGGATCACCAGCGCGTCCGCGACGAGGCGGGCCGCGACCGGCGGGTCGGTGGCGCGAAGCCAGGACATGGTGGTCTCCGAATTCCTCACGGGCAATGGGTCGGTGGTACGGGCCGGCCGCCCCGGTGGGACGGCCCGGCGGTCCCCGGTCCGCCGCACGGCGGCTCCTCCGCGGGCAGGTCGCGCAGTTCCTCGGGCGGCCAGCGCTCCACCCCGTGGTGTGCGCGCAGCCGGGCCCCGACGCCGACCGCCCGCCAGAGCACGTCGGTGAGCTCGTCGGTCCAGGCGTCCGGCCAGTCCCGGGCCGGCACCGGGCCGGCCGCGTCCAGGACGGCACCGCACAGGCAGGGGCGCAGCTCCAGCGCCGAGGTCTCGGCGGGCGCGCGGCCCAGGACGGTGCCCAGCGCCAGCCCGTAGCGGACCACCTCGGTGAGCGGCAGGACCCGCTCGCGCTCGGCGGGCGGCGGCCGGTCGGTGATCGCCACGAACGCCGCGGCCGGGGCCGCACCCGGCCAGTTCCGGCCGGACCGGGCCATGTACCGGCTCCAGGACGCCCGCCGCCAGGTGCTGGCGGCAGGGTCCCACAGCGAGATCCGGGCCCGTCCGGCGTGCAGGCGCGGCAGCACCTCGGGCAGCGGGCTGACCCGGTCGGCGAGCGGGCCGCCGAACGGCCGCTCGGACGGCCCGGCGCACACCTCGGCCGAGGGCCGGGGCGGGGCGCCGGGCGCGGCCCGGAGGGTGGCCAGGCCGCCGGCGTGGACCAGCGTGTCCAGCCGGTGCCGCCGGGCGAACTCCGGCAGCAGGCCGTCGGGGGAGCCGCCCGCGGCCAGCGCCGCGTCCGCGAAGCCGGAGAACGCGAGCGCCAGGTCGGACGGCAGCAGGACGGCGGTCGGCGGCAGGCAGTCCTGCGGCACTGCGGCGGCCCAGCCGCAGCCGCGCAGCGCCGCCAGCCGGGCCGCACCCGCGTTCCACGAGTCGGGCTCCACGTGCAGCGCGAGGGCGGAGCGCGGGTGTCCGGCCACCGCCCGGGCGAGTTCGGCGGTGAACGCGGGTGCCAGCTCGGCGGTGTCCCGGACCACCAGGTGGTGCGTCGAACCGGTCGTGGCCGCGGCCCGCCAGGCCCGGACGGGGACGCTCGCCGGGTCGCCGCGGACCACCCGGACCGGACCGAGTCCGCGCAGCCGGGCGGTCAGCGCTGCCACCGCCTCCGGGCGGGCCGTCCCGCCCGCCACCGCCACGCTGACGACGGGCGTCACGGCGCGGTGCGGGCCGGGGTCGCACCGACCGGGACGGGGTCGGCCAGTTCCCGGGTCCGTTCGGCCAGCACGGCCAACTGCCGCCCGCTCAGGTCGTCGAACGGCAGGTGGAGGACCAGCCGTTCGAGACCGTCCCGGACGTACCGCTCCAGCAGCGGGCCGAGCAGCCGGGCGCCGACCTCGACCACCGTGATCCGGCCCAGGTCGCGCACCCCGACCGGCCGGTCCCGGTCCGCGGTGCTGACCGCGAGGCTGAGCTGCATGGTGCGGGGCAGTGCGGCGGCCCCGGCGGAGGGCGGGCCGCCCGCGTCGGACAGCCGCTCCGGCGCCAGGCCGGGCACCATCAGGCCGTCCAGGTACGGCCCGAGCGCGGACAGCACGCCCGGGTCGCCGCTGGCCAGCAGCAGCGGCGGGGCCTGGAAGCCGGGGGGCTTCTCGAACCGCACGGTGTCGGGCAGGCCGCGGCCGTCCCGGCGCAGCACGTCGTCCAGGGTGCGCACGGTCTCCAGCAGGTTCTGCCGCCGGGTCTGCGGGTCCAGTCCGTACAGCGCGTTGACGTTGGCCCGGGAGCCCGCGCCGATCCCCAGGACCAGCCGGTTGCCGGAAAGCTGCTGGAGCATCACCACCGAGCGGGCCATGCTCAGCGGGTGCCGGTAGCCGGCGCACAGGATCGCGGTGCCGAACTCCTCGAAGGGCAGTCCGGTGCCCATCGCGTGGGCCAGGTCGGCGACCGGGTCGCCGGCCACCGCGCGGTCCGCGCCGTCGTTCTCGGTCAGCGTGACGTCGCGGGTCCACACCCCGGTGAAGCCGAGCTCCGCCGCCTCGTACAGGTGGCGCCGACCGTGCTGCCAGGGGTCGTCGTACAGCGGGAGCAGGATGCCGGTCCTCACCGCGACCACCCGCCCGACCCGACCGACCCGGTGGGTACCGCGGACACCCGCAGGTCGGGTCCGACCCGCTCGGCGGACCGGAACTCCCAGCGCAGCGCCCCGGCGATGCTCCCGATACCGAGGTCGCCGAGCGGAGCGGGCCCGGCGCCGAGCAGCGCGGGCGCCAAGTGGCCCACCGCCTCGTCCACGCACCCGGCGGCCAGGAACCGGGCCGCGGTGCGCGGACCGCCCTCGACCAGTACCGAGCGGACGCCCAGGCCGAGCAGGGCGGACAGCAGTGCCCGCGGGTCGACCTGCCCGGCGGAGGACCCGACGGGCAGCAGGTCCGCACCGGGCGGTGCGGCGGCGGTCGCGAACCGCTCCGGCACGGCCAGCACGGTCCGCGCCGACCCGTCGAACACCCGCGCCGTCGCGGGCAGCCGGGCCGGGTCGGAGGCCACCACCACCCGCACCGGGGCGGGGCCGGCCACCCCGTGCCGCACCCCCAGGTGCGGGTCATCGGCGCGGACCGTGCCCGCCCCGACCAGCACCGCGTCGTGCCGGGCCCGCAGCAGGTGGGCCTCGGAGCGAGCCGCCCCGGAGGTGATCCAGCGCGAGCTGCCGTCCGCGGCGGCGATCCGGCCGTCCAGGGTCGCCCCGAACTTCCAGGTCACCCAAGGCCGGAGCCGGGTGGCGCCGGTCAGCCAGTAGCGGTTCGCCCACGCCGCCTCAGCGGCCAGCAGCCCGCCCTCGACGGCGACCCCGGCGGCGGCCAGCGCCGCCGCTCCGCCCGCGGCCGACGGCGTCGGGTCGGCCACCGCATACACCACCCTGGCCACCCCGGCAGCCCGCAGCGCCTCGGCGCACGGGCCCGTGCGGCCGGTGTGGGCGCACGGTTCGAGGGTCACCACGGCGGTGCCGCCGCGGGCCCGGGGGCCGGCCGCGGCCAGGGCCACCACCTCGGCGTGGGGCTCGCCGTCGCGCAGGTGCGACCCCTCGCCGGCCACCCTCAGCCGCTCGTCCAGGACGACGCAGCCCACCGTGGGATTGGTGCCGGTCCGTCCCAGCCGCTCGGCGGCGAGCTCCACGGCCCGCCGCATGGCGCTCTGCTCGGCCCGCTCGCGCACGGCCTACACCCCCGCCGGGGCGCGGAACGCCGCGCCCAGCCGCAACAGTTCACCTGCGACCAGGATGCACCGGTCGGCCAGTTCGGCATCCGGTCCGGTCGGCGCACCGCCGACCGAGTGGAAGTCGTCGGGACAGCCGGCGACCTGGGTGGGCACCACCCAGGCGCCCATCGCCCGTGCCACCGTGCGCAGTTGGTCGCACACCACGTTGCCGGTGCGCGGCCCGCTGCCGTGCGCGGCGACTGCGACCGGCTTGTCGGCGAACGCGTCGCCCGGCAGCCGGTCCAGCACCGCCTTGAGCAGTGCCGAGTAGCCGCCGTGGTAGACCGGAGAGACCAGCACCACCGCCTCCGCCCGGGCGATGCGCTCGCGCAGCCCCGCCTGGTCGGCCGCTGCGGGGTCCCCGGCGGGCACCGTCTCGGTGTCCGCCCCGGCCGACTCCAGCGCGTCGGCGATCGCCCGGGAGAGCGCCGCCGTGTAGGAGTCCACACGCTCGCTGCCCATCAGTATCAGTGTTCCCATGCCGTCCTCCTGGTCGTCCTGGTCGTCCTGCTCGGGTGCGGGTCAGCTCGCGGACCGGCCTGTCGGGCCGCCGAGCGCCAGCGTGTGGCGGGTCACCCTGACCTTGGTCTCCAGGTAGGAGCGGTTGTCCTCGGTGACGAACACCCCGGTCGGCACCACCGCGGCCACCTCGATCCCGTAGCGGGCGAGTTGGGCGGCCTTCTCCGGGTTGTTGGTCAGCAGCCGCATCCGCGTCAGGCCGAGCAGCCGGAGCATCTCGGCGGCGGCCCGGTAGTCCCGGGAGTCCGGGGCGAGCTGCAGTTCCTCGTTGGCCGCGTAGGTGTCGAACCCGGCGTCCTGCAGCAGGTAGGCGTCCAGCTTGTTGTACAGGCCGATGCCGCGGCCCTCCTGCCGCAGATACAGCACGCAGCCGCCGACCGCGCCGATCCGGCGCACCGCCTCGTGCAACTGCGGGCCGCAGTCGCAGCGCGCCGAGCCCAGCACGTCGCCGGTCAGGCACTCGGAGTGCAGCCGCACCAGCGGCACGGGATCCGGGTCGGGGCGGTCCTCGCCGAGGGTGATCGCGAGGTGCTCACCGGGGTCGCTCAGGCCGTGGAAGGTGTGCAGCCGGGCGGCGACCGTGTCGCCGCCGTTCAGGTGGATCGGCACGGGCACGGTCGCCCGGATCCGCGCGGACACCGTCCCGGTGCCTGCCCCGGCCGCGGCTCCCGTCCCGGTTTCGGGCATCGTCTCGACTACGGACATCGCTCGTCCTCTCTCCCGCCGGCCAGCGGCGGATGCTCCGGCAGGGTTTCGGTCAACGGCAGGTGGAGGTGACGGCGTCCCACATCAGGCTCGCCGGGCAGGCCGCCGCGCTGTTCGGCAGGTCGTCGGCCGCCTGCACGGGGCCGCCGAGGAAGAGGACCGCGGCCGCGGCCACGGCGAGAATCCCGGCGGTCCAGGAGGGCGTTCTGGTCTTCGTCATGAAATTCTCCAAGGAATTCTTGAGCGTTCGGAAAGGATGTCCGGAAATTCCGGCGGTTCCACGCTCCGGGGAAGTTCCGGATTCGCTCGACGGCTAACTGTCCCTCGGACGGAAAGGCTTCCGCCACCGAAGCCGGTGGCCGGACCCTGCCATGCCTGATCCGGACAGGAGCAGGCCGGGCGGGCCTCGACATGCCCCGGGAAACCCGGTCCGCCGGAGTTGTCGCGGTCCGCGCAGCTCGTGCCGGAACCGGACAGGATGGCCGGATAGGCCGCACGGTCCGCCGTTTCCGCACGATTTTCCGACGGCCGGGACTTTCCGGCCGCGCATTGCGCTCAATGGGCCCGGCTAGGGTGAGGAAATGACCAGCGCACCGAACGGCCGAGTAGCCGCTCCCGCCCTGTCCGACCCGCCGACCACCCTGCTCCTGCTGCGCCACGGCGAGACCGCACTGACCCCGGACCGGAGGTTCTCCGGCAGCGGCGGTACCGACCCCGCGCTCTCCGCCGCCGGCCTCGACCAGGCCGCGCGGGCGGGCGCCTCCGCCCTGCTCACCGAGGCCCCCGTGCACGCCGTGATCAGCTCCCCGCTGCGGCGCTGCCGGCAGACCGCGCAGGCCGCGGCCGAACGGCTCGGGCTGGGCGTGCGGATCGAGGACGGGCTGCGGGAGGCCGACTTCGGGGACTGGGAGGGCCTCACCCTGGACGAGGTCCGGGCCCGCCACCCCGCGGACCTGCGGGCCTGGCAGGAGTCGGGGGCGGCACCCACCGGTGCCGTCGAGTCGCTCGCCCAGGTCGCCGAGCGGACCGCCGCGACCCGCGACGCCCTGCTGGCCCGCCACCCGGGCCGCCGCCTGCTGCTGGTCAGCCACGTCACACCGATCAAGACCCTGATGGCGGGGGCGCTGGGCGCCCCCGCCGGGGCGGTGCACGCGATGTACCTGTCCCCGGCGTCCTTCTCCGCCCTGGTGCACACCGGTCCGCGCACCGCCATGCACCTCTACAACGACACCTCCCACCTGCGGTGATCGCAACCGTCCGCGGTCGAACCGACCCCGGGCCGCTGGCCGGATCAGGCACGGCCGGGTCCGGCCAGCCCGGACCGTGGCGGCCCGGGGGACGGACCGGCGAGAGTGAGGCGGTCGGCGAACCGGCCCGTCCGCGCCGCCGCCCGGACGGGCCCGCACACCCACCGCCCACCGCCCACCGCCCCAGCGACGGAGAGGAAGCCATGGCCAACATCGTCTTCGCCCACCAGGTGCCCGACGCGGCAGCGGAGTTCCTCTCCGTACTGGACCGGGCCGACGAACCGGCAGCGGTCGTCCTCACCGGGGACGGGTGGCGGTACGTCGAACTGCCCGCCGCCGACGCGGCCACCCGCGTCCGCCACCTCGCCCGGGCCTGCACCCGGCCCGGACCGGCCGCGACCTGGTCGCCCGGACAGGTCTCGTCCGACGACACCCACTGGGCCCACAACCCCGCCGACTGGCGCGCGGAGCAGGCCCGTTCGGGACTCGCCGCCGCCCAGGCCGCGGCCGCGGCCGCTGCCGGACCGGTCCGCCACAGCCTCGGCCACGCCGGGCACTCGCAGTTCCTGATCGACGAGGCGCACCCGCTGACCGAGCGCCAACTGCGGTCAAAACTAGCCCTGTTGGCGGACCTCAAATCCGGAGCGCTGCCGTCCGCCACTGCCGGACGCGACCACCTCACCCAATCCGCGCCGTCCTGCGAGAGCTTCCTGCATCTCGACCGCGAGCGCGCCGAGCACCTCTACTACCTCGTCTACAGCTCCGATCCGCTGGTCGAGGTGCCCCGCGACCCCTGGGACTTCGCCCGCTCCCCCTACGAGCGGGAGCGGATGACCGCCACCCGCGACTGGGTGCGCGCCGCGCTGCCGCACCCCGGGGCCAGCGTGGTGGAGGCCGGCGCGTGCGAGGGTGCGCTGAGCGAACTGCTCTGCGAGGCCGGCCTGAACGTCACCGCCACCGAACCCGCCGACGACTTCCGCGAACGGGCCGCCCACCGGCTCGCCGGACGAGCCACGGTGACCGCCGACACCGTCGAGGACCTCGCCCGGACCACCCGGACACCCGCCGACGCCTACCTGCTCGCCGAAGTTCTCTACTACCTCGACGACCCCGCCGTGACCGAGTCGCTGGCCACCGACCTGCTGCTGGTCACCGCACCGCGCGAACTCCTCGAAACCAAACTGCGCCCCTACTTCGAGGGCCCCGGCGCGGCCTGCTGGCGGATCGAGTCCGAGCACGAACTGCTCGGCGCCCGTCTGGACTTCCTGGTCGACGGCCTGATGTACCAGCGCAAGCGCGGCAGCGTCGGCCTGGTGTGCCGCCGCCGCGCCCGGGCCGCCCGCTGACCGGCGGCCGCTGCCTGCCTCCCGTCCGCCGCTGCTGTCCGCCGCCCGTCGATCGTCCCGGTCCCCGACCGGCCCCGTCCCGCTCCCACCGCCTTCCGGAGCCCCTCATGACCACCACCGCACCCGCCGGACTCCGCACCGTCACCTGGGAACTGACCCCCGAGAACGACGTCCCCCCGGAGCTGCACCACCAGATGAACGCCCTGCTGCGGGAGTCCTTCCCGTACACCACCGAGCAGTTCCGCGACGGCCGCAGTTGGGCGGGTGCCCGGCCGGAGCGCCGGCTGATCGGCCGGATCGACGGCCGCCCGGTCGCCCACACCGGCCTGCTGCGCCGCTTCCTGCGCGTCGGCGGAACGGACCAACTGGTCGGCGAGGTCGGCCTGGTGGCCGTCCACCCCGCACTCCAGGGCACCGGCGTCGGCCGGGAGATGGCCGACCGCACCCAGGCCGCCCTGGCCGCCCTCCGGATTCCGTTCGGCTACCTCAACTGCCACACCAGCGTGCTCGGTTACTACCTCTCGGTGGGCTGGACGGCACTCGACGGCACCGACACCCGGCACTACGAGCCGGACGACGAACTCACCGCCCTGGTCACCACCGCCCGGCCGATGGTCCTCCCGGTCACCGCCGCCCTCACCGCCTGGCCGGCGGGCACCCGAATCGAACGCGACGGCATCGAACTCTGAAGCGGGGAACCCCATGACGCACCGCCACCGACCGTCCGGCCGCCCCACCGGGGCGGCCGGACGATGACACCGACCACCGCCCCGCCGACCGGCTCGACCCTCGGGTCACCGATCGCACCGGCCGCCGGCCGTCGTCCGGTCGTCATCAGCGTCGCCGTGATGACCCACCCGGAACGCCTCGGACACGCCCGCGCCCTCGCCGCCGCGCTCCCGCGATGGCCCGCCGCGGTCGCCGTCGACCCGCACCCCGACGGGCCGCCCACCACGTTGCGCGCCGCCCGCGCGGCCTGGGCGGCGATGCCCGCCGACGCCACCCACCACCTGGTCCTCCAGGACGACGTCGCCCTCTGCCGCGACTTCGCCGCCCGCCTCGACGCCGCCGTGGCCGCCCACCCGGACCGCCCGCTCGCCCTCTACGCCAACTGGAACGCCTGGAACGGTGCGGCGACCCGGGCCGCCGCCCTGGCCGGAGCCGGCTGGGCACCGGCCGTCCCGGGTGAGTGGACCCCCTCGCTGGCCCTGCTGCTGCCGCGCGCCGACGTGCTCGCCCTGCTCGCGGCGGTTCCTGCCGACAGTGCCGAGACCGCCCCGGACGATGTCGTACTGCAGCGCGAACTCGCCTCCCGGGGCCGTCGGGTGCTGATCTCGGTGCCCCACCTGGTGGAGCACCTCGGCGACCGGAGCCTGGTCGGCAACGACACCCACGGCCCCCGCCACTCGGCCTGCTTCGCGGACCACGCCGAACCCGCGGGAGCCGGAACGGCGGCCTCGCCCCCTGCCTCGGCCCGGCCCCCGGCGTGGCAGCCGTGGGAGTCCTCGCCGTACCCCGCCGCCCTGCTGGTGCACCTGCACCGCGGCGAGGCGCACGCGGTGCTCCCCCACCCCGACGGGCCGCGCCACCTGCCGGTGCGGGAGTACCTGCGCGGCACGGGGCTGGCGCACGACGCCGCGGGCCGCCGCGAACAGGCCGGACGACTCCCCGGACAGCCCGTCGAGTACCCCAGCCTGCGCACCGAACTCTGGTACGCGGGCTACCTGTTGGGGGTGTCCGCGCCCCCGGACGGCCCGACCGCGGACGACCCGCTCGTCCGGGCCGGCCTGCGCACCCTGGCCCTCGGCGGCACCAACAGCCTCGGGCCGGTGCACCGCTGGGCGGTCCGCCACGCCGACCGGCTGACCGACCTGGTCGCGGACGGCGTCGAGGCCGGCCGCACCCGCAGGCGCCGGCACGGCCCGCCGGCCGCCCTCGACCCGTCCGGCCCGATCCCGGCACCGGCCGAACGGATCTGGCTCCGCAGGCCCGACGCGGAGGACCTCACGTGACGATCCGACGCCTGGTGTTCTCCCCGCACGCCGATGACGCCGTGCTGTCCTGCTACGGCGCCCTCGGTCCGGGGAGCGCGGTGGTGACCGTGTTCGCCGGGGTGCCCGAGGACCCGGGGCTGCTCACCGACTGGGACCGCGCGCTCGGTGCCGCCGGCTCGCGCGAACTGGCCCTGGAACGCCGTGCGGAGGACCTCCGGTCCTTCGCCCCGCTCGGCCTCGTCCCGGAACAGTGGCCCTACCTGGACGGGCAGTACCGGCCGGGCGAGACCCCCCGGCAGCTGTCGGCCGACCTGGCGGCCCGCGTCCGGGCCGGGTCACCGGTCGGAGCGGACGCGGACCCGGCCCGGGAGGTCTGGCTGCCCGCCGGGCTGCTCGGCCACCCCGACCACGTACTGGTCCGGGACGCCGGCCTGGCGGCGTGCGCGGAACTCGCGGACGAGGGGCCGTCGCCCCGGGTGGTGCTGTACGCCGAGTACCCGTACCAGCTGTTCCAGATCAGCAACCACCTGCGGGCGGCCGGCACCCGGGACGGGTTCGCCTGGACCAACGACCGCCCGGAACCGCTCGCCGCCTGGGCCGCCGAGCAGTTCCCCCGGGCCACCGCGGGGCGGCACCGGGCCGGGGAGACCCGGCTCCCGGAGAGCACCGCCGTCGCCAAGGCGGCGGCGATCCGCACCCACGCCACCCAGGTCGACGTGATGGACCGCCAAGTGCGCGGCCAACTGCTGAACCCCTCGAACCTGGAGCTGGAGTACTGGTGGCCGCTGCACGGAGCCCGGGCGGCGCTGTCGGACCTGGCCGCGTCCGCACCCGCACCAGCGCCAGCGGGCGCCTCGTCGGCCGGAGCACGGAACGGCGGCGGCCGGTGAGCCTGTCCCCCGCCGACGTGACCGACCCGCAGCACCCCGGGGCGGTCGGTGACGCGCCGGACACCCGGGCCGCCCGGCTGCGGCGGCGCCTCGGCCTTCCCACGCTCGCCGGCCAGGGGCGGATCGTCGCCGCCACCGTGCTCGACGCGTTCGGCGTCGGGATGTTCGTCCCGCTGTCCTTCCTGTTCTTCATCCTGACCACCGACCTGACGATCGCCCAGGTCGGCCTGGGCACCAGCATCGCCACCGTGCTCTCCCTGCCCGCCGCCCCGGTGGCCGGCACGATCGTCGACCGCTGGGGCCCCCGCACCTCGCTGATCGCCAACAACCTCCTGGCCGCGGCCGGTTACCTCTGCTATCTGCTGGTGGACTCGCTGCCCTCCCTGGTTGGCAGCATGCTGGTGGTGCTCTGCGCCGAACGCCTGTACTTCGCCTCCTGGCCCGCCTTCGTCGCGGACCTGGCCGAGGGCGCGGAACTCGACCGCTGGTACGCCTTCACCACCGCGGGCACCAACGCCAGCGTGGGCATTGGCGGCGCGGCCGGAGGGCTGCTGCTGGGCAGCGGCTGGTCCGGTGCGGCCGTGTTCATCGTCGCCGTGAACGCCGCGACCAGCGTGATCGCGGCGTTCCTGCTGCTGGCCCCGCGCGGCACGAGAACGACGGCGGCTCCGACCGCACGACCGCCGGCCGCGGCGACGGCCTCCGACAGCCCACTCCCACCGGACCGGACGGGATGGTGGGACAGCTGGCGGACCCTCTTCCGGGACCGGGTGCTGCTGGCCCTGATGGCGGCGCAGACCGCCTTCGCGTTCGGCTGGCTGATCCCGACCGTGGTCCTGCCCGTCTACCTGGTCGAGGTGGACCGGCTACCCGCCTGGCTGCCGTCGACCGCCCTGACGGTGAACGCCGTCGTGATCGTGCTGGCCCAGTCCCTGGTGACGGCCAGGGTGGTGGCGTACCCCCGGGCCAGAGTGATCTCCTGGGCCGCCGTCCTGATGCTCGGCTCGATCGCCCTCCTGGCCTTCGGCGCCGCCGGTCGCGGCCCAGCCACCGTGGCGGTGGTCTACACCGCGGTCCTACTCTTCACCGCCGGCCAGATCCTGGCCGGCCCGGCCACCACCGCCATCTCGGCCACTGCCGCCCCACCCGAAGCCCGCGGCCGCTACCTCTCCCTCTTCAACCTCACCTGGGCCCTCTCCGCCATCACCGGCCCCCTCCTGGTGGGCACCCTGATCGAGCACCACCCCGCCGTCTTCTGGACCCTCCTCGCCACCCTCGTCACCACCGGCGGTCTCGGCTACCGCCTGGCCGCCCACTGGTCACCCCCCACTCCCTGACCACCCGCCCGATCCACACCACGATCAAGGGCCAGGCCCCGGGACAACCCCGGTGACCTGGCCCTTGTCGCACGTCTTGCGGCTTTGCTCGCGGAGCCCCCTGTCGGGTTCGAACCGACGACCCCCGCTTTACAAGAGCGGTGCTCTGGCCAGCTGAGCTAAGGAGGCGCGGTGGCCGTCCGCGGAGATCCACGGCGGCACCAGTGGGCAGTGTACCGGGCGGGGGCGCGGGGGGTGGGGTGGTTGTGCGGGGCGTGCGGGGGCGGGTGGGAGGGGGTGTGACCGGATCGATGCCAACTCGGGGGCGGCAGAGGGCTGACAAAAGGATGAACTGCCAGGTAGCGTCGCGGGGAGCCGGGCCCGGCACCAGTGGTTCAGACCAGTGGGGAGTTGCCGGGGCGGCGGCGAGAACATCCACCTTTACTCGGATCGTCCGGCACGTTCCTGCCGGTGAAGGAGCGAAGCACCATGGCTTCTGTGACGTACGACAAGGCCACCCGTGTGTACCCGGGTGCCGACAAGCCCTCCGTCGACCAGCTCGACCTGGAGATCGCGGACGGCGAGTTCCTCGTCTTGGTCGGTCCCTCCGGCTGCGGCAAGTCGACCTCGCTGCGCATGCTGGCCGGCCTGGAGGACGTGAACGAGGGCGCCATCCGCATCGGCGACCGCGACGTGACCCACCTGCCGCCGAAGGACCGGGACATCGCCATGGTGTTCCAGAACTACGCGCTGTACCCGCACATGACCGTCGCCGAGAACATGGGCTTCGCCCTGAAGATCGCCGGCGTGAACAAGGCCGAGATCCGCACCAAGGTCGAAGAGGCCGCCAAGATCCTCGACCTGACCCAGTACCTGGACCGCAAGCCGAAGGCGCTCTCCGGCGGTCAGCGCCAGCGTGTCGCGATGGGCCGCGCGATCGTCCGCCAGCCGCAGGTCTTCCTGATGGACGAGCCGCTGTCGAACCTGGACGCCAAGCTCCGCGTGTCCACCCGTACCCAGATCGCCTCGCTCCAGCGCCGCCTGGGCATCACCACGGTCTACGTCACCCACGACCAGACCGAGGCCATGACCATGGGTGACCGCGTCGCGGTCCTCAAGGACGGTCTGCTGCAGCAGGTCGACGCCCCGCGCGCCATGTACGACCGCCCGGGCAACCTGTTCGTGGCCGGCTTCATCGGCTCCCCCGCGATGAACCTCATCGAGGTCCCGCTGGTCGACGGCGGCGTGAAGTTCGGCGGCTCGATCATCAACATCGCCCGCGAGGACCTGGCCAAGGCCGGCGACGCGAAGAGCGTCGTGGTCGGCATCCGCCCCGAGCACTTCCAGGTCGTCCCGGCCGGCGGCCTCGAGGGCGTCGCGGTCACCGTCAACGTGGTCGAGGAGCTCGGCGCCGACGGCTACGTGTACGGCACCACCCAGGTGTCCGGCGAGGACAAGGACATCGTGGTCCGCGTGCACAGCCGCGAGATCCCGCAGCGCGGCGAGACCATCCACATCGTGCCGGTCGGCAACGAGCCGCACGTGTTCACCACCGAGGCCGAGGGCGGCAAGCGCCTCAGCCGCTGAAGCTGAAGCAGACGCAGACGAGAGCACGGGAGGAGGGGCGCCGTACCTGACGGCGGCGCCCGCCCCCCGCTCTCCGCTTCTTCCACGGAACCCCCTGCCCACGGCGGTCGGCAGGGGGTTCCGGCGTTCCCGGTGCTCCCGACGGTCCGGCGCTCCCCGGACACTTCCGGCCGCGATAGTGACGCTCCCCGGACGCTTCCGTCACTCCCGCGGACGCGGCGTCAACCCGATGGCGGAACAAAACGGGACAGTGGTCACCCGATGGTGTAACGCGGCGCGCCCGCCCCGCCACGCAACGCTACTCTCCTGTGCGTGAAACAGCTCGTGCGCCGCATCGCCCAGACCGTTGCCCTCACCCTGCCGGTGGTCCTGGTGACCACCGGCACGCTCGCCGTCACCCGCGTCCCGTGGGCCCCACCGACGGGCCTGGACCAGCAGGTGGTGGCGGCCTCCAGCGGCGACGGCACCATCGGCCGCACCGCCACGGCCCCCAACACCCAGGGCCTCGCCCCGCAGGACGCCCTCCGGGTGGACCTGATGGAGGAGCTGAGGAACCACAACCCGGGCACCGCCCTCGACCTGCTCGAGCGCACCATGCGCGAGAACCCGTCGCTGACCCCGTACTGCACCGCGCTGGCCGGCGAGCTCGGCCGCGCCGCGGTGAAGAAGTACCAGGGCGACGCGAAGCGCGCCCGCTCCTTCGCCCGCCCGGTCTGCGACGGCTCGTTCGCCGCCGGCGTGGTCAACTGACCGACCGCGCACGGGAGGAGCGGCCCCGACGGCGGCACCGGCCCGGGTCCGGGCTCAACCGGCCGACCGCGCACCGGAGGTGCCCTCCCCCGACGCGGCCCGGGCCGGCCGGGGCGGGCCCGCTATCGTGGCGCGCATGACAGCAGACACCGGCACCGCCCCGGGTGCCACCGCCCCCGCCGTCACCCAGGCGGTGATCCTGGCGGGCGGGCAGGGCTCCCGGCTGCGGCCGTACACCGACGACCGGCCCAAGCCGCTGGTGGAGATCCCCGGCACCGGGAAGCCGATCATCGGGCACCAGCTGGAGTGGCTGGCCGCCGAGGGCGTCACCGACGTGGTGATCTCCTGCGGCCACCTCGCCGAGGTGCTCCAGGAGTGGCTGGAACGGGCCGACCTGCCGCTGCGCACCCGGACCGTGGTGGAGGCCGAACCCCTGGGCCGCGGCGGCGGGTTGCGCTACGCCGCCGCCTCCCTGCCGCGCCCCGCCGAGCCCTGGTACGCCACCAACGGCGACATCTGGACCAGGTTCAGCCTGCGCGAGATGGCCGCCTTCCACCACGAGCGCGCCGCCACCGCCACCCTCGCGCTGGCCCGCCCGCGCATCCCGTGGGGCGCGGTGGAGACCGACCGCTTCGGCAACGTGCTGGACTTCATCGAGGCCCCGCCGTCCCCGTTCCTGATCAACGCGGGCCTGTACGTCTTCGCCCCGGGCTTCCGCGAGCTGCTCCCCGAGGTCGGCGACCACGAGCGCACCACCTTCCCGCAGCTGGCCCGCGACCGCCGGCTGGCCGGCTACCAGCTCCCGCAGGGCTGCTACTGGCGCGCCATCGACACCGCCAAGGACCTCACCGAGGCCGCCAAGGAGCTCTCCGCGTCCCGGCGATAGTCCCCCGAAGTCCCCGAGGCCCCCCCGCGCGCCCCGCGCGCCCCGCACGGGCCCGCCACGACGCCCCGGAGGCCGCGGAACGCGCTCCGGGGCGTCCCGCTGCCCGGGGGCCCGGCACGACCGCCGACGGCGCCAGAGGCCGCACAGAGACACCGAAGGCACCGAGAAGACACCGAAGCAGACCGGAGACACCGGAGCAGAACCGTAGGGCCCCTCCCGGACGTCCGGGAGGGGCCCTACGGTGTGTCGTTCCGCGCGGGGTCGGCCGTCAGGCGGCGGGCGCGGGGCGCTGCGGGCTCATGCCGAGTTCGAGCAGCGGTGGTCCGCTGCCCAGCAGGCCGCCGATCACGCCGTGCGAGGGCTGCGCGGTGCGCGGCGTCCCGGCGGGGGCGCCGCCCGTGCCGGTGCCGCCGGCCGAGCCGCCGTTGCCGGTGCTGCCGCCGCCACCGGTGCCGGAGGTACCCGAGCCAGCGCCGTTGCGGGCGGTCGGCGTGGAGCCCCCGGAGGGGGTGCCGCCGGACGGCTTGGCCTTGCCGCCGCTGCGGCTGGACGAGGGCGAGGGCGCGGCCGGGGCCTTGCCCTGGCCCTGGGTGGGGCTCGGCGTGGGGGTGGGGGTGGGCGACGGGGTGGGGGTCGGCGAGGGGCTGTTGCTCGGCCAGACCGGGGAGCCGAAGTCGGTGGGCGGCTCGACCGGCGCCGTGCTGCCGCCGGTGCGGACCGCCGCGCCGAGCAGCGAGCCGGAGAGCAGGGTGAGGCCGACCACCACGGCGGTGACCACGCCGCGCCGGCGCAGCATCCGCCGCCGGACCGCGCCGGGTTCGCCGGGCCCGTGCCGGCGGAACGCCTCCAGGGCGATCCGGCCGTCCAGCGAGGCGAACGGGGCCCCGGCGATCAGCAGCGGGCTCCAGGCCGCGAGGAAGATCAGGTCGGGGGTGTCGTAGACCGGCACCGCCTTCCAGCTCACGGTGAACAGCAGCGCCGCGGACAGCGCCATCGCGGTGCCGGCCGCGAGCCGCTGCCACAGGCCCAGGATGGACAGCACGCCGACCACGATCTCCAGGAAGGAGACCGCGAGCCCGGCGCCCACCGGGTGGGCCATCGCGAAGTCCAGCAGCGGCTGGGCGACCTTCCACGGGTGCAGCGAGGACAGCCAGCGCATCATGGAGCCGCGCTCGCCGCCGTCGAAGTACACCGGGTCGCACAGCTTGCTGAACCCGGCGTACACCGACAGCGAGCCGAGCAGCACCCGCAGCGGCAGCAGCACCAGGCCCAGGTCGACCCGGCGGCCGGGGTACCAGGCGTGCTTGGAGCCCTCGCTGAGCGACGGCACCTCCGGCAGCTCGCCCTCGGGCTGCCAGCTGCGCCCGGCGCCGATCCGGACCGACTCGTCCAGCAGTTCGGGGACGCCGACGTGCGGGGTCTCGCCCGGGGTGCCGTCGGGGCCGTACTGGCGCGGGACGCCCTGGAGCTGCTGGGTGTCGTCCTCGAAGCCCTTGGCGGGGGCGGGCACGGTGGTCAGCCGGACGGCTTCCAGCAGCTGGGTGGCGGCGGTGTCGCCGGGCCCGGTCCGGCCGCTCCAGGCGGTGACCACCCGGGCCTTGCGGCGGGGGGCCCCGCCGGTGACCGAGGCGGCGGTGATCCCGGCCAGCGCGGGCACCGACGCCGCGGGCACCACGATCTGCGGGGTGACGCCGCTGCGCAGGCCGTACGGGTCACCGAAGGCGGCACCGGCCGGGGCGTCGATCATCGGGGCCACCGGGGCGGAGAGCCTGACCCGGAAACTGGCCTGGGTGCTGCTGAGCCTCGACGGGTCGGACGGCACCCGGACCGTGTTGAGGCCCGGACCGTCGTCTATCCCCGCGGGGCGCTGCCCGAGGCGCAGAGGTGTTCTGGTGTCCACACCCCTCTAACCGGGTGACGGGCCCCGAGGACACTCTCCCGGGTGGATTCCGGGCGAGGATTTGAAGTGATCATGAGAAAACCGATCGGGCCCGACCGGACCCGACCGGTTCCCCCACGAAAACGACGCGGTACCGCGACGCCGCAGCGCCACCGCGCACCGCAGCGCCACCGTGTCAGCGCTTGGCGCGCAGCCGGGCGGCCTCGTACAGCACGATGCCCGCCGCCACACCGGCGTTCAGCGACTCGGTCCGGCCCGGCATCGGAATGCGCACCAGCAGGTCGCAGGTCTCCGAGACCAGCCGGGACAGGCCCTTGCCCTCGGAGCCGGCCACGATCACCACGGGGCCGGTCAGCACGTCCAGGTCGCCGATCTCGGCCTCGCCGTCGGCGGCCAGGCCGACCACCATCACGCCGGCCTTCTGGTACGCCTCCAGCGCCCGGGTCAGGTTGGTGGCGCGCGCCACGGGCAGCCGCGCCGCCGCGCCGGAGGAGGTCTTCCAGGCGCCCGCGGTCATGCCGGCCGCCCGGCGCTCCGGGATCACCACGCCGTGCGCGCCGAACGCGGCGGCGGAGCGGACCACGGCCCCGAGGTTGCGGGAGTCGGTGACGCCGTCCAGCGCGACGATCAGCGCGTCCTGCCCGCTGTCGGCGGCGCCCTCCAGCAGGTCGTCGGGGTGCGCGTACTCGTACGGCGGGACCTGCAGCACCAGGCCCTGGTGGTTGAGGCCGCCGGTCATCTGGTCCAGCTGGGCCCGCGGGGCCTCCATCAGCGGGACGCCGCGCTCGTTGGCGGCCTGGAAGGCGTCCCGGACCCGGTCGTCGGTGTCGAGGAACT
Source organism: Kitasatospora sp. NPDC088783 (assembly GCF_044750705.1). Lineage (NCBI taxonomy): Bacteria > Bacillati > Actinomycetota > Actinomycetes > Kitasatosporales > Streptomycetaceae > Kitasatospora > Kitasatospora sp. NPDC088783. The sequence continues at coordinate 684,663 of NZ_JBIVKJ010000004.1, read as the reverse complement.
GCTGCACGTAGAGCGCGGTCGCCGGGACGCCGCCCTGGAGCGCCTCGACCACCGAGTTGCGGCCCACCACCAGCTCGGCCGCGCCCGCGCCGCCGCGGCCGCTGCGGGAGCCGCCGCCGGCGCGGCGCATGCCCGCGCGGGACTTGGCGTCGCGCTCGCGCTTGAGCGCCGCGTTGGCGGCGCGCTGCTTGGGGTGGCCCTTGCGGGCCTCGCCGGGCGGGGTCGGGCCCTTGCCCTGCAGTCCCTTCCGGCTGTGGCCGCCGGTACCGACGCTGGCACCCTTCTTCGATCCGGGGTTGCGGCGGTTCCTGCGCTGGCTGTTGCCGGCCATGGTTGTACTTCCTGTCTCTGCGTCTGCTTCGTGCGTCGGGGCCGCACCCCTACAAAGGTACGGCCCCGGCGCGCCCCGGAGGGCTACTGGTACTACCGGCGGCCGGTGGTCCGGCCCGGTGTCACTGCCCGATCGTCCAGCGCGGGCCGGACGGGGTGTCCTCGATCGCCAGCCCGGCGGCGCCGAGCTGGTCGCGGATGGTGTCCGCGGTGGCGAAGTCCTTGCGGGCGCGGGCGGCCTGGCGCTGGTCGAGGACCAGCCGGACCAGGGCGTCGACCACGCCGCCGAGCTCCTCGCCCTGCTCGGCGCCGCCGGCCCACTGCTCGTCGAGCGGGTCGAGGCCGAGCACGCCGAGCATCGCCCGGACCTCCGCCAGCCGGGCCGCGGTGGACTCCTTGTCGTCCGCGCCGAGCGCGCTGTTGCCCTGCCGGACGGCCATGTGCACGGCGGCGAGCGCCTGCGGGACGCCCAGGTCGTCGTCCATCGCCTCGGCGAAGGAGAGCGGCACCTCGGGGGCGGCGTCGACCGGGCCGCAGCGCTCCACGGCCCGCTCGATGAAGCCCTCGATCCGGGCGAACCCGGTCTCGGCCTCGCGCAGCGACTCCTCGCTGTACTCGATCATCGAGCGGTAGTGCGGGCCGGCCAGGTAGTAGCGCAGCACGATCGGCCGCCAGCGCCGGACCATCTCGGAGACCAGCACCGAGTTGCCCAGCGACTTGGACATCTTCTCGCCGGCCAGCGTCACCCAGGCGTTGTGCACCCAGAAGTTGGCGAACTCGTCGCCGAAGGCCCGGGACTGGGCGATCTCGTTCTCGTGGTGCGGGAAGATCAGGTCGAGCCCGCCGCCGTGGATGTCGAAGGCGCGGCCCAGGTACTTGTGCGCCATCGCCGAGCACTCCAGGTGCCAGCCCGGGCGGCCTCGGCCCCAGGGCGTCTCCCAGCTCGGCTCGCCGGGCTTGGCGGCCTTCCACATCGCGAAGTCGCGCGGGTCGCGCTTGCCGGTCTCGTTGTCGCCGGAGGGCTGCCGCAGGTTCTCCAACTCCTGGTTGGAGAGTGCCAGGTACTCCGGGAAGGTGGTCACCGCGAAGTACACGTTGCCGTCGGCGGCGTACGCGTGGCCCCGCTCGATCAGGCCGCGCATCATCTCGATCATCTCCGGGACGTGCCCGGTGGCGCGCGGTTCGGCGCTCGGCGGCAGGCACCCGAGGACGGTGTAACCCTCGTTGAAGGCGCGCTCGTTGGCGTACGCGATCTTCCACCAGTCGGTGGACTGCTCGCGCCCCTTGGCGATCACCTTGTCGTCGATGTCGGTGACGTTGCGGACGAAGGTGACGTCGTAGCCGCGGTAGCGGAACCACCGCTGCATCACGTCGAAGTTGAGGCCGGACCGGATGTGCCCGATGTGCGGCGGTGCCTGGACCGTGGCGCCGCACAGGTAGATCGAGACACAGCCCGGCACCAGCGGGACGAAGTCGCGTACCTGGCGGGTCATGGTGTCGTACAGGCGAAGGCTCACAGCGACCAGGGTAGTGGGCGGCGGGGGGTGCCCCGCCACCTTCCGGCCCCTTTGGCGTGCCCTCGTTCAGCCGAGGTTGCCGACGATCTTGCGCGGGCTGAGCCGGATCACCACCCGGACGTCGTCCGGTCCGTCGAAGCCGTAGTCCTCGCCCCGGTACTTGTGCGACAGCTCGTCGATCAGCTCCCGGCCGCCCTCGGTGGTCAGGGTGACCTCGCCGCGCGCCTCGAAGTAGGTGTACGGGTCGTCCGCCGGGTTGACCAGCAGGCTGACCCGCGGGTCGCGCACCAGGTTGAGGTGCTTGCGGCGGCCCTGCACGGTGGAGAACAGGATGTCGTCGCCGTCCCGCTTCACCCAGACCACGGAGGACTGCGGGCTGCCGTCGGGCTGCACGGTGGAGACCACCGCGTAGCTCTTCGCGTCCAGCAGCGCCCTGACCTTGTCGCCGAGTTCGACGCCCATGTCTCCTCCTGTGCCTGGTTCTTGACGGCTTGTCGGAACTCAGGCTATGCGGCGGGCCGTTCGTAGACCAGTGCCGTGGCGATCGCGGCGAGTCCCTCCGCGCGGCCGGTCAGGCCGAGGCCGTCGGTGGTGGTGCCGGAGACCGAGACCGGGGCGCCGACCGCGGCGGACAGCGCGGCCTGGGCCTCGGCCCGGCGCCTGCCGACCTTGGGGCGGACGCCGATCACCTGGACGGAGACGTTGCCGATCTCGAAGCCCGCCGCCCGGACGAGGCGGGCCGCCTCGGCCAGCAGCGCGACCCCGGCCGCGCCCGCCCACTCGGGGCGGGAGGTGCCGAAGTGCGCGCCCAGGTCGCCGATGCCGGCGGCGGAGAACAGCGCGTCGCAGGCGGCGTGCGCGGCCACGTCGGCGTCCGAGTGCCCGGCCAGGCCGGTCTCGCCGGGCCAGTCCAGGCCGGCCACCCGCAGCGGGCGGCCCTCCTCGAAGGCGTGCACGTCGGTGCCGATGCCGACGCGGGGGAGGATCGGGTCAGTAGCCATCGGTGGCCCTCCGGCGGGCGAGCACGGCCTCGGCGAGCACGAGGTCCAGCGGGCGGGTGACCTTGAACGCCTCCTCGTGGCCGGGCACCACGACCACCCGGCCGCCGAAGCGCTCGATCAGCCCGGCGTCGTCGGTCACCTCGGCGCCCTCGGCGAGCGCCCGCTCGTGCGCGGCGACCAGCCCGGGCAGGTCGAAGCCCTGCGGGGTCTGCACCGCGCGCAGGGTGGAGCGGTCGGGCGTGTCCAGCACCGGCTCGGGGCCGGACGGCTGCGGCTCGACCCGCTTGACGGTGTCGGCCAGCGGCACCGCGGGCACCACCGCCCCGGCCCCGGCGCGGACGGCGGCGGCCACCGCGTCCACCACCTCGACCGGCACCAGCGGGCGGGCCGCGTCGTGCACCAGCACCACCCGGGTCCCGGCCGGGACGGCGGCCAGGCCGAGCCGCACCGACTCCTGCCGGCTGGCGCCGCCGGGCACCACCCGGACGTCCTTGCCGTCCAGGCCGTGGCTGTCCAGCAGCGAGACGACCTCGGCCACCCCGTCCGGCGGGGCGCACACCACCACCAGGCCGACCGCCCGGCTGCGGGCCAGCGCCCGGACGGCGTGCACCAGCAGCGGCACGCCGCCGAGTTCGCGCAGCGCCTTGGGGGCGCCGGGGCCGAGTCGCTCGCCGCGCCCGGCGGCCGGGACGACCGCTGCCGCGAGCTGTGCTGAGGCGTTCAGGTTTGGCTCCTCGGGTGTGATGGGTATGGCCCGTGCCGAGCGCGGATACCGCGAGCGGGCAGGCCCCCTTCCTGACTGCACGTTAGTGGAACCGCGCCCGTGGCCCCGCCATGCCACCGACCCCTTCCGGGCATGGCGAAGCGCCCGAGGTGCCGTTCGGGCACCACCGGGCGCTGCGTCGCACTGCTCAGGAGGCGAGGACCTCGTCGAGCAGCGTCTCGGCCTTGTCCTCGTTGGTGTTCTCGGCGAGCGCCAGCTCGCTCACCAGGATCTGCCGGGCCTTGGCCAGCATCCGCTTCTCACCGGCGGACAGGCCGCGCTCGCGCTCCCGGCGCCACAGGTCGCGGACGACCTCTGCGACCTTGATCACATCGCCGGACGCGAGCTTCTCGAGGTTCGCCTTGTACCGGCGCGACCAGTTGGTGGGTTCTTCGGTGTACGGTGCCCGGAGCACCTCGAAGACGCGGTCCAGGCCCTCTTGGCCCACCACGTCGCGGACGCCGACGAACTCGGCGTTCTCCGCGGGCACGCGAAGCGTCAGATCTCCCTGCTGCACCTTCAGCACCAGGTAGGTCTTGTCCACACCTTTGATCTGGCGAGTTTCGATGGCCTCGATCAGCGCAGCCCCGTGATGGGGGTAGACCACCGTGTCGCCAACCTTGAACGTCATGTGACAGGACCCCTTCCGTGGCTTTCCAGAATAACACGCTTTTCTGCTGACTCGAAGGGCGTTTTCGCAGGTCAGGGCCGGTCCCAGGGCTTGACAACCACCCCGGTCGCATGCTGCGACCGGTGTTCGATCAGGGCTTCCCGCAGGTCGGAGGCGGTCTGACCGCGCGGCGAAACCTCTGGTCACGACTCCGAAACCATGGTTGGATCTTGAGTTTTTGCCCCCGACGCGCCGGGCGCCCCGGATCGTGATCGGACCGCGACACGGGGCCACCCCGTGAGAGGCGGATATGTGTGGTCGGTAGTCTGACCCTCGACCACCGACCGTGATCCGTTTTCCGCTGGATCGTCCCCCCATCAAGGAGAAGTCGCCGCCGTGAGCCGGAGCCTTCGACGCGGCGCTGTCGCCGCCATCGTCCTCGCCGCGATCGTCCCGCTGGCGGCCTGCGCCGCGGGCAACGACGCGAGCACGCTGCAGATCAAGCCGGACAACGCGGCGACGGCCATCGGGAGCGACGTCAAGCTCAACAACATCGTCGTGGTCACCCCCGGGGGGACGGCCGGCGAGTACACCGGCCCGGCGAACGTCACGGTCAACGTCGCCAACACCGGTGACAGCCCGGAGGTGCTGACCTCCCTGAAGGTCGGCGACACCGCCGCCAAGCTGACCGACAAGAGCGGCGCCGCGGTCGACAGCATCGCGCTCGCGCCCGGCGAGTCGGTGCTGCTCGGGGCCGAGGGCGGCCCGCTCGCCGCGGTGCCGAACGCGGACGTGTCGGTCGGCGGCTACGTCAGGACGACCTTCACCTTCAAGAACGCCGGCGAGGTCTCCGCCAACGCCAACGTGCAGCCGGCCGACGGCCTGTACGAGGGCTACGGCCCGGCGAAGGCGTCCCCCTCCGCCCCGGCCTCCCCGTCCACGGGTGCCTCCGCCTCCGTCTCCGCGGGCGCCTCCACCTCGCCCTCCGCGGGCGCCTCGACCTCGCCCTCCGCCGGGGCCACCGGTTCGGCGAGCGCCCCGGCCGCCCCGTCCGGCTCGGCCACGGCCGGCTGACCCGGCGGCGCACGGACGGCACCGGCGCAGCACGCAGGAGGGGCCCCGCCGCGCGGCGGGGCCCCTCCTGCGTGCTGCGCCGGTGCGTCGCGGTTTACGGCTCGAACTTGTAGCCCAGGCCGCGGACCGTGACCAGGTAGCGCGGGGCGCCCGGGTCCGGCTCGATCTTCGCCCGCAGGCGCTTGACGTGGACGTCGAGGGTCTTGGTGTCGCCGACGTAGTCCGCGCCCCAGACCCGGTCGATCAGCTGCATCCGGGTCAGCACCCGGCCCGCGTTGCGCAGCAGCATCTCCAGCAGGTCGAACTCCTTGAGCGGCAGGTCGACCTTGGCGCCGTCCACCGTCACCACGTGCCGGTCGACGTCCATCCGGACCGGCCCGGCCTCCAGCGCGCCCGGGGCGGCCGCGCCGTCGCCGCCGCCGTCCTCGCCGCGGCGGCGGAGCACCGCGCGGATGCGGGCGACCAGCTCGCGGGTGGAGTACGGCTTGGTGACGTAGTCGTCGGCTCCTATCTCCAGGCCGACCACCTTGTCGATCTCGCTGTCCTTCGCGGTGACCATGATCACCGGGACGTTGGAGCGGACCCGCAGCTGGCGGCAGACCTCGGTGCCGGGCAGGCCGGGCAGCATCAGGTCGAGCAGGACGAGGTCGGCTCCGTTGCGCTCGAACTGCTCCAGCGCGTCGGGGCCGGTGGCGGCGACCGCCACCTCGAAGCCCTCCTTGCGGAGCATGTACGACAGGGCGTCGCTGAACGACTCCTCGTCCTCGACCACCAGTACTCGGGTCACGATCGGGCCTCCGGGGCAGGAAGTGTGGTTGCTGCGTGGTTTTCGGGGTCCTCGACCGGGGCCTGCCCGGCGGGGAGCCGCAGAGTGAAGGTGGAACCCTGGCCCTCGACGCTCCAGACCGACACGGTGCCGCGGTGCGAGGCGGCGACGTGCTTGACGATGGACAGGCCGAGGCCGGTGCCACCGGTGAGGCGGGAGCGGGCGGGGTCCACCCGGTAGAAGCGTTCGAAGATCCGCTCGCGGTCCTTCTCCGAGATGCCGATGCCCTGGTCGGTCACCGAGATCTCGATCAGTTCGCCGTCCGCCTCGCCCAGTGCCGCGGCGCTGGAGATCCGGCGGGTGGCGAGGGCGACCCTGGTGCGCGGCGGGCTGTAGTTGACCGCGTTCTCCACCAGGTTGCCGAGGGCGGCGGCCAGTTGGCCGCGGTTGCCGACCAGGTAGAGGCCGGTGGTGCCGCCCGCCGCGATGACGATCTGCTTGGCGGCGGCGGTCTGCCGGCAGCGGTCGATCGCCTCGGCGATCAGCTCGTCCACCGCGACCGGCTCCGGGTCGACCTTGAGCTGGTCGTCCTGGACCCGGGACAGGTCGATGATCTCCTGCACCAGGCTGGCCAGCCGGGTGGCCTCCACCTGCATCCGGCCGGCGAAGCGCTGCACCGCCTCCGGGTCGTCGGAGGCGTCCGCGACGGCCTCGGACAGCAGCGAGAGCGCGCCGACCGGGGTCTTCAGCTCGTGCGAGACGTTCGCCACGAAGTCGCGGCGGATCGCCTCGATCCGGCGGCGCTCGGTGCGGTCCTCGACCAGCACCAGCACCAGTCGGGAGCCCAGCGGGGCGACCCGGACCGAGACCGCGAGCGGCTCGGCGGTGCGGGCCGCCGCGCCGGGGCGGGTCAGTTCCAGCTCGATCTGCCGGATCTCGCCGTCCCGCCGGGTGGAGCGGGCCAGCGACAGCATCCGGTCGACGGCCACCCGGCCGCCGCGGACCAGGCCCATCGAGTAGGCGGCGGAGGAGGCCTTGACCACCTCGTCGCCCTCGCCGAGCACGATCGCGCAGGAGCGGAGCACCGAGAGCACGGTGTCCACTCCCGGGGGGAGGGCCGGTTCCTGGTGCGGTTCCGGCGTTGTGTTCCTGCTGGTCCTGCCGCCCTTGCCCCTGCCCTGGTCGCGCTCGCTCCAACGGAAGGCGACGGAGGCGGTGAGGCCGACGCCGAGCCCGGCTATGGCGCAGGCAGCGGCGGCGGCCACGTTCACGTCCATGCCTGTCAGCGTAAATGGTGCTCGGGCGGGCTCCGTAAGGGTGCGATCAAGGCATCGGCCTGACGTTGCCGAGAATTCACCTTCACGCTGCCGCCGATTCACCGCAGCGGCCGTGGCAGGTCGCCCGAACGGCTCAGTCTGGGCCGGGCAAGCCCGTGTGGGCGGTGACGCGGCTACCATTCGCGCCACCAGCAGCGGACGCCCCGGACCGACCCGCCCCTCCGGCGGGTCGGTCCGGGGCGTCCGGTCGGCACCGCCACCGACACCGGTACTGGAGGAGAAGAGCGCATGCGCGACGCGTACCACGAGGAACTCGACTCGATCAGCGACAGCCTGGTCGAGATGGCCCGCCTGGTCGGCTCGGCGATGGGACGGGCCACCACGGCCCTGCTGGACGCGGACCTCGCCCTGGCGGAGGGCGTGATCGCCGCCGACGAGAAGATCAACCAGCTGCACCACGGTCTGGAGAACCGCGCGATCGACCTGCTGGCCCGCCAGCAGCCGGTCGCCACCGACCTGCGGATCGTGGTCACCTCGCTGCGGATGAGCGCCGACCTGGAGCGCTGCGGCGACCTGGCCCGGCACGTCGCCAAGGTCGCGCGGCTGCGCTACCCGGAGACCGCCGTCCCGATCGACCTGCACCCGATCGTGCTGGAGATGGGGCAGCTCGCCCAGCGGCTGGTCGCCAAGGCCGGCCTGGTGATCGCCACCAAGGACGTCGACAAGGCGCTGGAGCTGGAGGCGGACGACGACGCGATCGACGCCCTGCACCGCGAGCTGTTCTCGCACCTGCTGGACGACCGCTGGCACCACGGCATCGAGACCGCGGTGGACGTCACCCTGGTCGGCCGCTACTACGAGCGCTTCGCGGACCACGCCGTCTCGGTCGCCAAGCGCGTGGTGTACCTGGTCACCGGCGAGCACGTGGACGACTTCGTGGCCACCGCGGAGTCCGCCGAGTAACCGTCCGCCGGGTCCGGCGAGGGGGCGCACGGCGGCCGAACCACCAGCCTCCGCGCGCCCGTTGACGTGTCGTCAACCGTGGGGTTTCACTCGAAGGGACGGGCGGCTGCTTCGGCTCGCCCGGCTCCGCCCGGACGAGGAGGCAGCCCGATGAAGACCACCGGCACCCCGACCACTCCCCCGCCGCACCCGGTGGCCCCGGCCGCCGCGCGGCTGCTGCCGGTGCTGGCCGCCGGCTGCGGCTGCGGCCCGGGTTGCGGCTGCGGCTGCCAGTCCGGCTCGCCCTGCCAGTGCGGCGGCGTGACCGGCGGCTGCTGCGGCGGCCACTGAGCCCGCGCGCGACGGACGGCCGGGCGCCCCTCCCGAGGGGGTGCCCGGCCGCCCTGCCGTTCTCACGAGCCCCTCCCGGGTGCCGGGAGGGGCCTTCCGGGCGTCAGGAGAAGTTGACGTCCATGCACTGGTAGAAGGCGTTGCCGGTGTCCGCGATGTCCCAGACCGCCAGGATCACCTGGTGGCCGGTCAGCCCGGCGGGCAGGGTCGCGGTGTGGGTGAGCGTGGCCGGGGGCTGCTTGCCGCCCATCGGCACGGTCAGGAACGGGGTCAGGTTCAGGTTCGACCTGGTCAGCTTGGTGGTGGCGTCGTAGCCCGGCTTGGTGAGGAAGTACCGGAACGAGGTGGTGGCGTGCCGCGCCTCGATGCTCCAGGTCAGCGTCAGCTGCTGCCCGGCGGTCACCTTGGTGGTCGGCCAGCCGCCGCCCCGCGGGTCGTCCAGCTGCGCCCAGCGCGCGTCCGCGCCCGCGCACAGCTTGCCGTCGGCGGGCCCGGTGGCCGGGAAGCCCTTGGGTCCCTCGACGCTCTGCGGCTCCCACTGGATGTCGCCGCACTTCTTCACCACACCGGCACCGCACAGCCCCGCCCGGCTGGGCGGCGTCGTGATGTACCCGTGCGAGCTGGCCGGGAGGGCGGTGGCCAGGACCGCTGCGGCGGCGGCGAAGCCGACCGCCAGGATGTTGCGCTTGCGCATGGTGCTCCTCCGTGGGGGTGGATGGAGTGCACGACCGCGGGCACGCGAAGCAGGGCCGCGTGGGGGGCGACCAAGATTGTCATGCCCGCGCCGACAGTGGTTCCACGCTAGGATCGCGCCTTCCCCCCGTCAATGGTCTGAACCATTCGAGAACCTTAACCAGGCTTTACCGCAGGCTTGTTGACGATCAGTCAGCTCTTTCCCCGCCGGACCGGCCGGGCCGCCCCGCCCCCTGCGGCGGACACGGAACAGCCCCCTGGGCCGGGGCGTCGTTGCGCCGGACAGGGGGCTGAGAGGTGGGTGAGGGCGGGAAGGAGTACTTACTTCTTGCCCTGGTTCTTCACGGCCTCGATCGCGGCCGCGGCGGCCTCGGGGTCGAGGTAGCGGCCACCGGCGGCGACCGGCTTGAAGTCGGCGTCCAACTCGTAGAGGAGCGGGATGCCGGTGGGGATGTTGAGGCCCGCGATGGCCTCGTCGGAGATGCCGTCGAGGTGCTTGACCAGGGCGCGCAGGCTGTTGCCGTGCGCGGTGACCAGGACGGTGTTGCCCGCGGCCAGGTCCGGCACGATGGCGTCGTACCAGTAGGGGAGCATCCGCTCGACGACGTCCTTGAGGCACTCGGTGTTCGGGCGCAGCTCGGACGGGATCTCGGCGTAGCGGGCGTCGCCGGCCTGCGAGTACTCGGCGTCGTCGGCGAGGGCCGGCGGCGGGGTGTCGTAGGAGCGGCGCCAGAGCTGGAACTGCTCCTCGCCGAACTCGGCGAGCGTCTGGGCCTTGTCCTTGCCCTGGAGGGCGCCGTAGTGGCGCTCGTTCAGGCGCCAGCTGCGGCGGACCGGGATCCAGTGGCGGTCGGCCTTGTCGAGGGCGATCTGCGAGGTGCGGATCGCGCGGCGCAGCAGCGAGGTGTGCAGCACGTCCGGCAGCAGGCCCTCGGCCAGCAGGAGCTCGCCGCCGCGGGCGGCCTCCTTCTCGCCCTTCTCGTTGAGGTCGACGTCGACCCAACCGGTGAACAGGTTCTTCTGGTTCCACTGGCTCTCGCCGTGGCGGAGCAGGATCAAGCGATAGGTCGTGTCAGCCATGGGGCCAAGCCTAGTGGAGGGCGAAATCCGATCGCTCGGCCGTCCGAATCGGGGGTAACGTTCGCCCAGCGGTTTCGACTCTTACCGATCGGGCCGTCCCCACCGTTCCACCCCGCCCGCGGGCGGCCGCACCACCCTGCCCGCGGCCGCCGGGGCCTGTACCGCCCGGGAGCTCCCCCCATGCCCCTCCTCGCCCGTCTGGCCTCCGAAGCACGCAGAGCGGGCGGCGGGCTCCCCCGCCGGTTCTGGTGGCTGTGGACGTCCACCCTGGTGAACCGCCTCGGCGGCTTCGTGGTCACCTTCCTGGCGATGTACCTGACGCACGAGCGCGGCTACTCGGCGGCGTACGCGGGCCTGGTGGCCTCGCTGTTCGGGCTCGGCTCAGCGGTGGCCGCGATCGGCGCGGGGGTGCTGACCGACCGGCTGGGGCGGCGGCCGACGCTGCTGGCCGCGCAGGTGGCGACGGCGCTGTTCACGGCGGTGCTCGGGTTCACCGACGGGCCGGTGGCGATCGCCGCGGTGGCCTTCCTGGTCGGCCTGGCGAGCAACGCGTCCCGCCCGGCGGTGAGCGCGATGATCGCCGACCTGGTGCCGGCCGCGGACCGGGTGCGGGCGTACGCGCTGAACTACTGGGCGATCAACATCGGCTTCGGCGCGTCCGCCGCGGTGGCCGGGCTGATCGCCGTGCACGGCTACCTGACGCTGTTCCTGCTGGACGCGGCGACCACCCTGCTGTGCGCGGTGGTGGTCTTCGTGAAGGTCCCGGAGACCCGGCCGGAGGCCGCCGCCCCGGCCGGTGCCGCCGCGCAGGCCCCGCAGGTCGGGCTGGGCACGGTCTTCCGGGACGGGCCGTTCATGGCCGTGGTCGCGGTGAACCTGCTGCTGGCCCTGGTCGTCCAGCAGGGCTCCACCACGCTGCCGGTGGACATGGGCGCGCACGGCCTCTCGGCGGCCCGGTTCGGCCTGGTGATCAGCCTGAACGGGGTGCTGATCGTGCTGCTCCAACTGCCGCTGACCCGGCTGATGGAGGGCCGCGACCGCACCGCCCTGCTGGTGGCGGGCGCCCTGCTGACCGGCTGGGGCTTCGGCCTGACCGCGCTGGCCGGGTCCTCCGCCGCGCTGTACGCGCTGACGGTGGCGATCTGGACGATCGGCGAGATCGTCACCGCACCCACCATGATGGCGCTGGTCGCCGAACACTCCCCCGCCCGGGCCCGCGGCCGCTACCAGGGCGTCTACTCGCTCTCCTGGTCACTGGCCTCGTTCGCCGGCCCGCTCGGCGGCGGCCTGCTGCTCCAGTACGCGGGCAGCTGGGCCCTGTGGGGCGGCTGCGCGGCGGCCGGCACCCTGGCCGCCGTCGCCTTCGTGGCGATCGGCCGCCGCCGCCCCCGCCCGCCGGTGGTCGACGGGGCGGCTCTGCCGACCCCGGTGAAGACGGCGGCCTGACGCCCGCCGGCGGCGGCACAGACAGATTGTGCAGAGGCCCCTCCCGGACAGGAGGGGCCTCTGTGGACGGGTGGATGGCGGACGGTCAGACCTCGCCGAACTCGCCGGTCGCGGCGGCGGTCACGAAGGCCGCCCAGACGGTGGGGGCGAACTCCAGGTGCGGGCCGTGCGGGTCCTTGGAGTCCCGGACGTGACCGAAGTTGGCGTCGTCCACCTCGACGCACGAGCCACCGTTGCCATCGGAGTAACTGCTCTTCCGCCACTGTCGCGGCGAGACGGACTCATTGAGGGTGGCTTGCATGCTCGTGTTCCTCCGCAGCCTTCATGATCCGGACCAGGGAATCCTCCTGCGACAACGCAGCAGTCCGCACCAAATCGTAGGCTAGGCGGCATTTTTCGACCAAGGCGGTTTCGTCAACCAAGTGGCCGACGTGCACGCTCTCCATGTACGCCAGGGGCGGTGCGTCATCGAAGGCCATCAGGCTGACCATGCCTCCAAGTAGTGCATGTGCTCCCGCGCCGAACTCCACGACCTGAACGATGATCTGCCGCTCGGCAATCAACTCGGCAATGTGCCGGAGCTGCTCGGCCATGATCTCCCTGCTGCCGACCACCCGCCTGAGCACCGCCTCATCAAGGACCGCCCAGAACAAGAGCCTTGTCGGGTCACCGATGATCACCTGCCGTTCCAGTCGACCCGTGAGGCGCTCCTCCAACTTCTCCTCATCGAGCAGCGGATTAGCAGCCAGGATCATCGCTTCTGTGTACCTCCGCGTCTGGAGCAGCCCCGGCACCACGAGGGGCGCGTACTCCAGGATCGTCTTCGCCCGGAGTTCGTGCTCCGCGGCCTCGACGAAATAGTCGGCGAACTGCCTGCTGCGCATGGTCCGCACCAGGGAGTGCAGCCGTTCGAGGTGGCCGTCGGCCGAAAGCACCGTGTCCAGTTGGCGCGACAGGTCTTCCTGCGGGCGCCGGGTGGCCTTCTCCAACTGGCTGACGTACGTCGGCGAGATGAAGACCAGGTCCGCGAGTTCCTGCTGGGAGAGCCCGGCCTTCTCGCGCAGCCGCCGCAGTTCCGCTCCGTAGAACGTGGCCGGTGACCGGGTCGGGTCGAGCGGCGAAGGGCTGACCATGGCTCACCTCTGTGCAGAGTGCTTGTCAAGATTTCTCCACTTCCCAGGCTAGTGCCGTTCCGCGACGCTCGTAGCACAGAACGTGACGTTCGTGGCATGAGGAAAGGGTGGTGACCGCCGTGGCCAACTCCTTGCTCGACCGGTTGGATCGGCAGGACCGCGCCTTCGGGCGCAAGGTGTGCGACGGCCTCCGGGAGGCACTCGATTCGGCCGGGGTCAAGTTGCCCTCGCTGGCGGTGGAGCGGGCGGCCACCGGGATGTACCTGGTGCAGCTCGGTGGCGTCACCCCGGACGTGGCGGGCGAGTTGGCGACCCTGATCTGGACGGGCGCCCCCTACGTGCGCGCCGTACGGAGCGGGGGGCTCGGCGGGGACGTCTCGATGCTCTGGTCGCCGGAGCGCGGCGAGTTGCTGATCGACGCGGCGACCGGACGGCTCGGCGAGTTCTCCCACGCGGACGAGCGGGGCGACCTGGTACTCGTCCCGGCCGACGGGGGCGAGCCCTGGTCGGTCGGCCGGTGCGCGGTGCGCCACCCCACCCGCGCGGACCTGGCCCAGGCCGATCCCGTCCGCCCCGAACCGTCCGCATCGGCACCGAATTGAGGAAGAAGTGCTGTACACCGGAAGGCCGTTGGAGGACACCGGTGCTCCCCGGCGAGCTGTCCCGCCCGGCCCCGGACGCCGCCTCGTGAACGACGCGCTGCGGCAGCGGGCCTGGGAGATCGCCGAACAGCTCTCCCGGGTCGGCGGCGGCGGGGAGGCCCGGCTGACCGCGATCGCCGACGGCTACCGGATCGAACTCGCCGTCATCCGTCCCGACGGACCCGACGACCAGCAGGCCGTCCTCAGGGCACTCGCCCTCGGCGACCGCTGGGGGCACAAGTACTCCCCGCCCGCCCGCAACAACGGCACCGCCCGCGAAACCGTCTGGAGCGAAGTCCACGCACGGGCCGCCCGGGACCCGGCCGGACCGGTCAGCGGCTGAACAGGCCCCGGCAGGTCCTCAGCCGGTCGCGCCGCCGGCCTCGCTCTGCCGCAGCCGGACCCAGGAGTCGTGGTCGTCCTCCAGGATCGCCTGGTACTCGTCGATCAGCGGCAGCAGCCGGACCGGCTCCGGCACCGCGTCACCGTACTCGGCCTTCAGCAGGCCGAGTCGGCGGCGCAGCGAGTTCAGCCGGTGCACGGTGTCGGCGCGCTGGATCCAGAGCGTGCGGTAGCCGAAGAACGCCGCCCAGGCGGCCAGCACGGTGACCAGCGCGCCGGTGACCAGCGCGATGTCGGAGAGCCGGCTGGCGGCGGGCTCGCCGACCTTCAGGCCGAGCAGCACGGTGACCAGCGCGGACAGGCTGACGGTGGCCAGTTGCAGGGTCAGGGCCCGCCGCCGGTCCCAGTCGCGGCGGCGGCGGCGCTCCTTCAGCTCGGCGTCGAGCTCAGCCTCCAGCCAGGCCAACTTCCGTTGTGCGGCGGCGGATTCGGCGGGTCCGGCGAATTCGGTGTCCATGGTTTCCTCCCCGGCCGGGAGGATACCGGGCTCAGTCCCCGGCGGGCGGGTTCCCGCTCGCCAGGTGCGCGAACTCCGCGAGGTTGCGGGTGGATTCGCCGCGCTTGGTGCGCCACTCCCACTCGCGCCGGATCGCGGTCGCGAAGCCCAGCTCCAGCAGGGTGTTGAACGGCTCGTCGGCGTTCTCCAGCACGCTGCCCAGCAGCCGGTCCACCGCGTCCGGGGTCAGCGCCTCCAGCGGCAGCCGGCCGACCAGGTAGACGTCGCCGAGCGGGTCGACCGCGTACGCGACGCCGAACATCCTGGTGTTGCGCTCCAGCAGCCAGCGGTGGAACGCCTCGTGGTTCTCGTCCGGCCGCCGGATCACGAACGCGTTCACCGACAGCGTGTGGTCCCCGATCCGCAGCGCGCACGCCGTGGAGAGCTTGCGCGTCCCCGGCAGCGCGGCGACCACGGTGTACGGATCGGCGGCGGCCGGCTCCCAGGCCACCCCGGCCTGGTCGAGCGCGGCGCGCAGGAGGGTGAGTGCGTCGTCCTTGGCAGCCATGGCCCCACGCTAGCCCCCCGGCCGCCCGGCCCGCGCCCGCGGGGCCCGCGTGCGCGCCGTCACAGCGGACCCGCGCCGCCGCTCGGGCCCCGGGCCGTCGCGTCAGACCCGGGCCGCGGACATCGCCCCCGTGTAGACCTCCGCGGTGGCACCGGCCGCGGTGAGCCAGCCGAAGGCGGCGGCGTGGCGGGCGGCGGCGGCGCCCCGGACGGGGGTGAGGGAGGGGTCGGCGACGTAGGGGTGCAGGGCGCGGGCCCAGGCTTCCGGGTCGTGGCCGGGGACGAGGGTGCCGGTGCGGCCGTCGCGGACGGCGACCGGGAGGCCGCCGACGGCGGCGGCGACCACGGGGGTGCCGCAGGCCTGGGCCTCCAGGGCGACCAGGCCGAAGGACTCGCTGTGGGAGGGCATCACCAGGGCGGTGGCGGCCCGGTACCAGTCGGCCAGGCGGGGCTGGTCGACCGGCGGGTGGAAGCGGACCACGTCGCCGATGCCGAGCTGGGCGGCCAGCTTGTGCAGGCTCTCGGGGCGGGCCAGGCCGGTGCCGGAGGGGCCGCCGACCACCGGGACCACCAGGCGCTCGCGCAGCCGGGGGTGCCGGTCCAGCAGCCGGGCGACGGCCTTGAGCAGGACGTCGGGCGCCTTGAGGGGCTGTATCCGGCCCGCGAACAGCAGCACCGCCGCGCCCTGCGGCAGGCCGAGCCGGGCCCGGGCGGCGGCCCGGGAGTCGGGGCCGTCAGGGCGGAAGACGTCCAGGTTCACGCCGGGGTGGACGACGGCCAGCTGGTCGGGGCGGGCGGCGTAGTGGTGGGCCAGCTCGGCGGCCTCCTCCGCGGTGTTGGCGATCAGCCGGTCGGCGGCGCCGACCACCTGGGTCTCGCCGATCACCCGGGCGGCGGGCTCCGGGGTGTCGCCCTCGGCGAGCGCCGCGTTCTTCACCTTGGCCATGGTGTGCATGGTGTGCACCAGCGGGACGCCCCAGCGCTCGGCGGCCAGCCAGCCGACCTGGCCGGAGAGCCAGTAGTGCGAGTGCACCAGGTCGTAGTAGCCGGGGCGGTGGCCGGCCTCGGTGCGCAGCACGCCGTGCGTGAAGGCGCACAGCTGGGCCGGCAGGTCCTCCTTGAACAGGCCCTCGTACGGCCCGGCCGTGACGTGCCGGACCAGCACGCCGGGGGCGAGCTCGACGGCGGGCGGGTCGTCCGAGCTGACGGCGCGGGTGAACACCTCGACCTCGATGTCCAGCTCGGCGAGGCGCTTGGCCAGCTCCACGATGTACACGTTCATCCCGCCGGCGTCCCCCGTGCCGGGCTGGTGCAGCGGCGAGGTGTGGACGCTCAGCATCGCGATCCGGCGCGGCCGGCGGGCGCGGGCCGGGGCGGGGGGCGCGGTCGCGGCGGGTGCCGCGGGTGCGGTGCGGCGCGGCTCCCGGCGGGACGTGCGGACGAGGTGCTGGGTCACCTGCGGAAGCCTCCCTGTGCGCCGGCCGTCTGGTCTGCTCTTCTCGTGCCGCCGCCCGCGGCCGGCGGCAGCGGGCGGAGGGACGTCAGCCAGGGCAACCGGGGAACGCGTCGTCGTATTCCCGCCAGCGGACGCGGGACGGGCGCCGGGGCGGGTGCGGGTGCCGGTGCGGGCGGACCGGCTGCGTACGCTTGGTGCCCATGGCCGCACGCGACACGCCGCTGTCCCGGGGCCGGTCGAGCCGGCCGGTGGGGACGATCACCCGGGGCACCACGAACACCAACCGGCTGCGGCGGATGGACCGGTGGATCGCGTACACCGCGGGCCGGGCGCTGCGGGCGTCGGCGGCCCCGCCGGTCGCGGTGGACCTGGGGTACGGCGCGGCGCCGTGGACGGCGGTGGAGCTGTCCGCGCGGCTGCGGGCGGTGCGGGCGGACGTCCGGGTGGTCGGGATCGAGATCGACCCGGCCCGGGTCGCGGCGGCGCTGCCGATGGCCGAGCCGCCGCTGCTGGAGTTCCGCCGGGGCGGCTTCGAGGTGCCGCTGGACGGCGGGGCGCGGGCCCAGCTGATCCGGGCGGCGAACGTGCTGCGGCAGTACGACGAGGACCGGGTGGCCGAGGTCTGGGCCCGGCTGTGCGGGCGGCTGGCCCCGGACGGGCTGCTGGTGGAGGGCACCTGCGACGAGATCGGGCGGCGGCACGTCTGGGTGGCGCTCGGCCCGGAGGGGCCGCGCACGGTGACCTTCGCGGCCCGGCTGGCCGACCTGGAGCGGCCGTCCGACCTGGCCGAGCGGCTGCCGAAGGCGCTGATCCACCACAACGTGCCGGGGCGCCCGGTGCACTCCTTCCTGCGCGACTTCGACCGGGCCTGGGCGGCGGCCGCGCCGCTGGGGGCGTTCGGGGCCCGGCAGCGCTGGGCGGCGACCTGCGCGGCGCTGGCCGCGGACTGGCCGCTGCGGGACGCCCCGGCCCGGCGGCGGCAGGGCGAGCTGACGGTGGACTGGGCCGCGCTGGCCCCGCGCTGAGCCCGGCCTGGTCCGGGGCGGTCCGCACGGGTCGTGCGCCCCGCCGGGCACGCGGAACGGGCCGCCGCCCGGTGGTCGAGCGGCGGCCCGTCACACGGCGGGGCGCGGGTCCGGCGGCGGCCTCAGCGGCGCCCCGGCCGGGGGCTCAGTGGCGCCGGCGCCTGCGGGAGAGCACCAGGACGGTCGCGCCGAGCGCGCACAGGGCCAGCGCGGCCGAGGCGATCGACAGGACCGGGGCGCTCGCACCGGTGTCGGGAAGGGCGGGGTGCGGGCCGTGGCTGTGGGAGTGGGTGGGGCTGGGCGCCGGGGTGCTGGACGAGGGCGAGGGGCTGGGGCTGGGACTGGGGCTCGGGGAAGGGCTGGGGCTGGGGCTCGGAGACGGGGAGGGGCTGGGGGACGGGGCGTTGACGGTGACGGTCAGTTCGGCCTGGTTGGCGACGGCGGCGGCCCGGGCGAGGACGAGCCGCTGGGCGTCGGCCGGGTCGGGATCGGCCGGATCGACGGGGGCGTAGACGAACGCCTGGCCGACCGGGCTCTGTGCGGTGGCGGCGGCCCGGATCCGGGCGGAGCCCGGCGCGGACGGGCGGAACCAGAACGGGTCCCCGGCCGGGAGGGTGGCGCCGTCGGCGATCGGCCGGGTGCCGTCGGCGTCGGCGAACAGGTCCCCGCCGGTGGCGGTGAGCACGGCGTCACCCGCACCGCCCCGGACGGTGTACGGGCCGGTGATCCCGCCGGTCACCGCCGTACCGGGGCCGTCGATCGCGAGGGGGGCGGCCGGTTCGGACAGCGGGCCCTGGCCGATCACCCGGGTGACGATCGCCGAGGTCAGCGCGAACCTGGGGTCGCCGGTGGCGAGGACGAACCGGTCGGTGAAGAACCAGACGGCGGCCTGGACGGCGGCGGCCCGCTGGGCGTCGCCGCTCGCGGCGGCGGGCTCGCCCGTCACCGGGTAGTACTGGGTGAGGACGCGCATCACGAGGCCGAGGTTGGGCACGTCGGTCAGCGACCAGGTGCCCGGGTCGTAGGGGATGCCCGTCCCGGTCGAGGTGTTGAGGTCCACGCAGTACAGCTCCAGGCGGGTGCCGGTGGTGGCGGTGCCGTAGATGATCCCGCCGAAGCCCGGGTCGACCGGGGTGTACCCGACCGTGCTGTAGCCGGGTGCGGGGTACCCGGACAGCGGGTCGAAGGAGGCGGGGGCCTCGAAGCCGCCGTAGGTCTGGCCCGGCCCCGTGGCGGCCGTGATCACCATCGCGGCCGGGGGGTTCGCGGCCGGGGCGGCCGGCCCGGCCGGCGGTTCCCACCGGGCGGAGGCCGTCCCCGGGAGCAGGCACAGGGCCAGCAGCGCGGTGGAGACGAGAGCGACAAGACGGGTTGCGCGTACGTACACGGATCACCATCCCGGGAGGTGGGCAGCGGCCGTCTCACGGTAGGCAGCGGGGGGAGGCCGGGGGCACCGCCTCACCCGGCGCGGGCGGGCGGTCACCCGGTCGGCGCAGGAACGGCGGCGGCACCCCGGGACCGGCCGACCGCCCGCCGGACCCCGCCGCGGGGCGATCCGAGCACCCGTTCGACAGTTCACTCGAACGAGTTATCGATTTTCTCTGGCGTGTTGACGCCCCGTCACGCCACCATGGAACCGCTCGGGCGGCCGTTCCAGCGGCCCCTGAGTGACCGTCAGACGGTCGGCGCGCCAGCTCGCCCGTCAGCCCGCCCGTCAGCCCGCCAGCTCCCGCCGGACTCGTTCGAACGACTCGTACGCGTCGGCGCCGAACAGCACGAAGCGCACCTCGTCCAGGTCCGGGCCCTCCTCGGCCACGGCCGTCAGCGCGATCCGAGCGGCATCGTCCAGCGGCCAGCCGAAGATCCCGGCCGAGACCGCCGGGAAGGCCACCGTCCGCGCCCCCAGCCCGACCGCGACCCGAAGGGACTCCCGATAGCACGAGGCCAGCAGCTCCGCGCGCTGCCGGTAGTCCTCCGCCCGGTACACCGGGCCGACGGTGTGCACCACCCAGCGGGCCGGCAGCCGCCCCGCCGTGGTGGCCACGGCCTGACCGGTCGGGAGTCCCTCGGCGTAGCGCGAGGCCCGCAGTTCGCGGCACTCGGCGAGGATCTCCGGCCCGCCCCGGCGGTGGATCGCCCCGTCCACCCCGCCGCCGCCCAACAGCGAGCTGTTGGCGGCGTTCACCACCACGTCCACCTGCTGTTCCGTGATGTCACCCTGCACCAGCGTGATCTGTGTCACCGCTGCTCACCTCCAGTCAGTTCCGGTCCCGCCGTGGCGGAAAGCCACGGAAACCCTAGGCAAAGCCGCCACCACACGCGTGGCAATAACCACATCCGCGCCGCTCAGTCGAAGAAATCCTCGGAGATCACGTTATGGTCGCGGGAAGCCCCCCGATGCCCGGTGCCACCCGGGCACTGCGGACGGACACCAGCCGTTGGTCCGTCGGGGAAAGGAAGGACCGACCGATGCCCGCTACGGGAGACGGGCGGGCACCCGACGCGACCAGCAGCGCCGGAACCGCCGAACGCAGCCGCGGCCGCCGCGCCCACAGCGCGCAGCGCACCGGCCCGACCGGCCAGACCGCCGGTCAGCCCCCGGCCCGGAACGCCGGCCCGGCGCCGATACCGCATCCGCGCAGCACCCCGGGGGCCGCCGAGCCGTCCCGGCCCGCCGCCGACTTCCGCGTCCTGGTGGTGGAGGCCGACGGGCCCGAGCACACCCTGTTCGACTCGCTGGCCGCCGAGCTGGGGCAGCACGCCGAACTGCACCGGGTGGACGGCATCCGGGAGGCCCTCGCCGCCCTGCCGCCGCTGCCCGGCAGCGGTCGCCGCGGGCCGCGCGGCACCGACTTCCAGTGCGTCCTGCTCGACCTCGGCGAGCCCGCCACCACCGGCACCTCCGCCGACCCGGGCCCCGGTTCCGCTTCCGCTTCCGGTCCCGATGGCGCCCCGGCCCCCGGCGGCGGCTTCGCCGAGGACTTCGCCCCGGGGTTCGCCGACGGCTTCTCCACCGGCCTCCCGGACGGCCTCCCCGACGGCTTCGCCGAGGGCGTCGGCCCGGCGGCCGGCGCCGACGACCGGCTGGACGGCCTGCGGGAGTTGCTGCTGCGCGCCCCGCACACCGCCGTGGTGGTGCTCACCGACGCCGCCGGAGCCGAGCTGGGCGCCGCCGCGGTCGCCGCGGGCGCCCAGGACTTCCTGCTCCGGCAGGACACCGGCGGCCCGCTGCTGGCCCGCGCGCTGCGCTACGCGGTGGAGCGCAAGCGCGCCGACGAGTCGCAGCGCCGCCTGGTCGAGGCCGAGATCCGCGGCCAGGAGAACGCCCGGCTCCAGCGCCACCTGCTGCCCACCCCGCTGCTGGACGGCGCGAACCTGTCCTTCACCCGCCGCTACCGCCCGGGCCGCCGCCGCGCCCTGCTCGGCGGCGACTTCTACGACGCCGTCCGCACCAAGGACGGCCGGGTGCACGTGGTGATCGGCGACGTCTGCGGTCACGGCCCCGACGAGGCCGCGCTCGGCGTCGCGCTGCGGATAGCGTGGCGGACGCTGGTGTTCGCCGGGCTGACCGGCCAGCCCCTGCTGACCACCCTCCAGCACGTGCTGGAGCACGAGCGCCGCAGCGACGAGATCTTCGCGACCCTCTGCATGGTCGTGCTGGATGCCCCCACCGCGGACGGCGGCCCCGAGACCGCCGAGCTGTACCTGGCCGGGCACCCCGCGCCGCTGCTGCTCGGCCCCGACGGCCCGCCCGTCCTGCTCCCGCTCGACCAGGCCGGTCCGGCGCTGGGCCTGCTGCCCTGCGACGCGACGCACTCGGTCTGGCCCGCCCTCCAGGTCGAACTGCCGCCCGGCTGGCGGCTGCTGATGTACACCGACGGCCTGGTCGAGGGCAAGGTCGGGGCCGGTTCGCCGCGCCTGGGCCAGGAGGGCCTGATCGAGCTGATCGCCGACCACCAGGCCGCCGGTCTGACGCGCGGCCGACTGGTCGACTCCGCGATCGCCGAGGTCGAGGAGCTGAACGGCGGGGCGCTCACCGACGACGTCGCGGTGCTGCTGCTGGAGCGCAACCCGGTGCCGGTGATCATGGGCTGAGCGCGGCCCGCCCGCGCCCGTCCGTCCAGCGGCGGAGCCGAACGGCCCGTCCGCGCCCGGAGACGCCGGAGGGCGGCCCCACCCGGGGCCGCCCTCTTCTCCGTCGCGCTCGGCACGCTTCTCCGTCGTACTCCGCAGGCCCGCGTCCGCGCCCTCGTCCGGGCGCCGGCGCCGCGTCACCAGGGGCCGTAAGGGCCCTGGTTGCCGCGACCGCCGCCGCGGCCGTCGGTGATCAGCTTGATCGCGGGGCGGACGTCCACCACGTAGACGATCGCGGCGACCAGGCCGGCCAGCGTCAGCAGGCCGGTGATCGGGTTGGCGCCGAACAGCAGGTCCCAGAGCAGGACGACGCTCAGCAGGACCACCCAGAAGCCCTTGGTCTTCTTGTCGGCCGCCCGGTACGCGTCCTCCCGGCGGAACACCGCGTCGCCGAGCGCGAACACCTTGAAACAGATGATCGCCGTGGCGACCCACCACAACGGGTTCAGGAGGTTGACGTACAGGATCTGCACCGAGGGGCTCCTCACTCTTTCTTCCATCCTGGCACGGCCACCGGCCGAGTCAACGGCCCCCGACGGCGCGGCGTTCCCGCCGCGCGCCGGTCACTCCTGGTCGGCGGCGGCGCCCTTGCGGGCCCGGGGGGCCTTCTTCGCGGCGGGCTTCGGCGCGGCGGGCTCCTCGTCCACCACGACCTCGGCGATCACGACCTCCTCCACCACGACCTCCTCGACCGGCGCGTCCGCCTCGGCCGACGCCTGCGGCTCGCCGTCCTTCGGGGCGTTGGCGGTGTCCACCACGGTGCGGCCGCGGACGGCCAGCTCGTCGTAGACCTCCTTGGCCTTCACCGCGAACTCCAGCGCCCGGCCGACCTGCTGCATCGCGAACTCCTGCGCCTTGGCCTGGAGTTCCTTCACGTCGGTGGGCAGCGCGTTGACCGCCTCGGTGACCTTCGCCTGCGCGCCGGCCAGCGCGGCGCCCGCGTCCTGGAAGGCGGCGGCGGCCCGCTCCTGGGTGCCCTTGCGGTCGGCGGCGAGCGCCTCCAGCTGGGCGGGCACCTCGCGGAGCTTCTCGTACGCGAGGTCGCCGGCGCCGGCCAGGGCGTACAGCGGGGTCGGGTCGGTGAGGGTCTTCTTGAACTCGTCGCTGATCGGCATGTCGGTTCCTCCCGGTCGGGGTGCCGCCGCGCGGTCGGGTCGCGCGGGGCGTCGGTCACGCAGGTCTGGTCGTTCGGTCGGCTCTGGTCACGCGGGGGCGGGGGCGGGGTCCGGCGGACGGGCGGCCTGGTTCTCCTTCAGGAACGCCTCGTACACCGACAGCAGGGCCTGCTTCTGCCGCTCGTTGATCAGCGGATCGTCCAGGATCGCGGACCGCAGCCCCGGCCCCGCCCCGTCCCGCTCCTCCAGGATCCCGGCCTGCACGTACAGCGTCTCCGCCGAGATCCGCAACGCCTTGGCGATCTGCTGGAGGATCTCCGCGCTGGGCTTGCGCAGCCCGCGCTCGATCTGGCTCAGGTACGGGTTGGACACCCCGGCCACCTCGGCCAGCTGCCGCAACGAGTACTGCGCGCTCCGCCGTTGCTCCCGGATGTACTCGCCCAGCGAGCCCACGTTCAGTGACGCCATACGGGCAGTGTGCACCGCTCCGCTTGCAATTGCAAGCAGGCTGCTAGCGCCAGCGAGCGCGCCGCTCAGTGGCCGAACGGGCCGGTGTCCCGCCGCGCCGCTGCCTGTTCGTCGACGACACCGCCGGCCACCTCGCCGCCGCCCGCGACCTCGGCATGCGCGTCCACCACCACCGCGGTGCGGACGGCCTGCGCGCGGTGCTCGACGGTCACGGCCTGCGCTGACCGCACCGTGGAACCGCCTGCCGCGTCCGGGCGGGGCGTGTCACCATCCGGGGTCATGACGATCTTCCACGGGTACGACGGGACCGCCCTCCACTACGAGCGGTTCGGCGACGGCGCGCCGCTGGTGGCGGTCCCCGGCGGTCCCGGCATGGACTCCCGCTACCTCGGCACCCTCGGCGGGCTGGACGCCCACCGGCGGCTGATCCGGCTCGACCCCCGGGGCTGCGGCCGGTCGGCGGCGCCCGTCGACCGGGCGAGCTGCGCGTTCGGCGCCCAGGCCGCGGACGTGGAGGCACTCAGGGAACACCTCGGGGCGGAACGCGTCGACCTGCTCGGGCACTCGGCGGGGGCGCTCACCGCGCAGCGCTACGCCGCCGAATTCCCGCACCGCGTACGGTCGCTGGTGCTGGTCACCCCGGTCGGCCGGGCGGCCCGGGAGCCGGACCGGGCGGAACTCGCCGCCATCCGGGCCGCGCGCTCGGCGGAGCCCTGGTACCCGGACGCGGCCGAGGCGGACGTCCTGCTGGCCGGTGGCGCGGGCGACCCGGCGGAGCTGGTCCGGCGGATCACGCCGTTCTTCTGGGGCCGTTGGGACGGGACGGCCCGCGCCGCGGCGTTCGACCCGGAGCCGGTGCCGGCCGCGCCCTGGATGCGGGACGCGTTCTACGCGGGCTCGGACGAGGCCGGGGGCCGACCGGTGCCGGTGCCGGTCCTGGTGGTCGCCGGTGGCCGGGACGGGATGATCGGCACCGCCCCGGCGAGGCTGGCCGCCGCTCTCCACCCCCGCGCCCGCCTCGCCGTCCTCCCCGAGGTCGGCCACCGGCCCTGGGTGGAGGCACCGGTCGAATTCACCGCCCTGGTAAGGGAGTTCCTCGACCAGCCGTGAAGGCGCGGCAGCGCGGGGCGGCCCTCATCCGATCAGCCGCCGGTAGAGCGGGGCGAGGAGCGCCGCCAGGTCGGGGTCGAGGTCGGCGAGGGCGGCGGGGGCCGGGTCGGGCGGGGCGGGGGGCGGGTCGTGGAGGGTGAAGTCGCCGTGCCAGAAGGTGTCGAGGCACTGGTCGAGCGGGAGGTCCATGGCGGTCAGTCCCCGGTGGCGTCGGTGGGGAGGGTGAGCAGTTCGCGGAGCCGGTCGGTGGGGAGCTCGGTCAGCCAGCTCTCCCCGGCGCCGACCACCGACTCGGCCAACTCCCGTTTGCTGTCGATGAGTTCGGCGATTCGCTCCTCGATGGTGCCGGTGCACACCAGCTTGCGGACCTGGACGTCGCGGCGCTGCCCGATCCGGTGGGCGCGGTCGGTGGCCTGGTCCTCGGTGGCCGGGTTCCACCAGCGGTCGAGGTGGACGACCTGGTTCGCGGCGGTGAGGTTGAGCCCGGTGCCGCCGGCCTTCAGCGAGAGCAGGAACACCCCCGGCCCGTCCGGGTCCTGGAAGCGGTCGACGAGTTCCTGGCGGCGCGGCGCGGTGAGCCCGCCGTGCAGGTAGGGGACGGGGGTGCCGAGGCGGCGGCGCAGGTGGGGCTGGAGCAGCGCGCCGAACTCGGCGTACTGGGTGAAGACCAGCGCCCGGTCGCCCGCCGCCAGGGCCTCCCGGAGCAGCTCGACCAGCCGTTCGACCTTGCCGGAGCGGCCGCCCAACGGCGACTTGTCGCGCAGCAGTTGGGCGGGGTGGTTGCAGACCTGCTTGAGCCGGCCGAGGGCGGCCAGCACCGCGCCCTTGCGTTCGACGCCGCGGATGCCGCCGAGGCGGTCGAGCAGGTCGGCGACGACGGCCTGGTAGAGGCCGGCCTGCTCGGGGGTGAGGGTGCAGCGGACGGTGAACTCCTGCTTGGCGGGGAGCTGGCCGCCGATCTCGGGGTCGCTCTTGAGGCGGCGCAGCAGGAACGGCGCGGTGAGCCGCTGGAGCCGGGCCGCGGCGTCCCGGTTGCCGGACTGCTCGATGGGGACGGCGTAGTGCTCGCGGAAGGCTTCGGGGGTGCCGAACAGGCCGGGGTTGGCGAAGTCGAGGACGGTGTGCAGCTCGGCGAGGCGGTTCTCGACCGGGGTGCCGGTGAGCGCGATCCGGGGGCCGGAGCGCAGCGCGCGCAGCGCGCGGGACTGCCGGGCGGCCCGGTTCTTGACGTGCTGGGCCTCGTCGGCGACGACCCGGCGCCAGTGCACGGCGCGCAGCGCGGCGGCGTCGCGCTGGAGGACGCCGTAGCTGGTGACCACCAGGTCGGCGGCGGGGTCGGGCCGGGTCCGGTCGGAGCCGTGGTGGAGCTGGACCCGCAGCCGGGGGGCGAACCGGGCGGCCTCGCGCCGCCAGTTGCCGACCAGCGAGGTGGGGCAGACCAGCAGGACGGGGCCGCGGGCGCCGCGGGCGTGTTCGAGGGCGAGCAGGGCGAGGGTCTGGACGGTCTTGCCGAGGCCCATGTCGTCGGCGAGCACGGCGCCGAGGCCGAGCCGCCCGAGGGCGTCCAGCCAGGCCAACCCGCGCTCCTGGTACGGGCGGAGGGTGCCGGTGAAGCCGGGCGGGGCCGGGGTGCGGTGCGCGCCGGGGAGGCGGCCGAGGCGGCCGGCCAGCAGGTCGCCGAGCGGGCCCTCGGCGTGCACGGCGGTGACCGGGAGGCCGTCGACCACGGCGCCGTCCTCGTGGGCGAGGCGGAGCAGGGCGGCGGCGTCGAGCCGGGGGTCGTCGCGGCGGGCGGCGAGGAAGCGCAGGGCGGCGGCGAGCTGGGCGGCGTCCACCTCGATCCACCGGCCGCGGAACCGGACCAGGCCCGCCTGGGCGGCCGCGATCTCGTCCAACTCCTGCCGGGTGAGAGGCTGTTGCCCGACGGCGAGCTGCCAGCGGAAGTCCAGTACGGCGTCCCGGTCGGCCTGGGCGGCGCGCCGGACGGAGCCGGGGACGGGGGCGGCCTGCGCGGTGGCGGCCAGGCCGAGGCGGGGGCGGCGGTGCCACCAGGCGGGCAGCAGCACGCCGTGCCCGGCGGCGGCGAGCGCGGGGGCGGTGTCGCGCAGGAAGGCCAGTGCCCCGGCCCGGTCGAGGTCGAGGCCGGTGGGGCGGGTGCGGTGCAGGGCGGCCCGCAGCGCGGGGAACGCCCGTGCGGCGCGGTCGAGTTCGGCGCGGTACGCCTCGACCGGGTCGTCCACCGCCCGGGCCAGCGCCGCCGCGCCCGGCCCGTCGGACCAGAGTTCGGCGGCGGGCAGCAGCAGCGAGGGCCGGTCGACCGGGCCGAGCAGCACGTCCAGCCGCCAGGTCTCGTCCACCACGGTGGCGTCCGGGTCGTCGGCGGCGGTGCCGAGCGGCTCGGCGAGCCGGAAGGCCAGCCGGAGGCGGCCTTCCGGCCCGGTGCCGGCCGCGGCGGCGGCGAGGCGGGCGACCTGCGCCGGGTCGGGCGGGGCGGGCAGCCGGGCGTCCGGGCCGCGCAGGGCGGCGACCCAGGCGGGCCCACCGGGGGGCGCCGGTGCGTCGGGCCCGAGCGCGACCCGGGTCTCGTGGTCGGTGAGCGCGTCCAGCACGGTGTCGAACAGGGCGCCGCCGGTGGGCTCGTGGCCGTCCTCGGCGCGGGCGACCGGCGGGCACCCGGCCGCCAGCGCGCGGGCCTCCCGGCGGGCCGCCGGGTCGAACGCGGGCCGCCAGCGGGCCGCCCACCCGCCGGGCTCCGCCACCAGCGCGGGCAGCACCCGCCCCCGCCCGGCCAGCCGCCAGGCCAGGTCGTGCACGCCCGTCAGCCAGCGCAGCGACGCCCCGTACGCGAGCTCCGCCGCCCGGCCGCCGGGCAGCTCGACGGTGCTGCCGGGCCAGTACGGGTCGAACAGCTCGCCGAGCAGCTGCGCCGCCTCCGGCCGGTCGAACAGCAGCGCCGGGACCCGCCACGGCCGCAGCTCCAGGCCCCTGGCGGTGGAACCCACCGGAAGGTCGGGCGAGGGCGTCGGCCGCGAGCCGAGCGTCGGCAGCCGCAGTGTCAGCCAGCGCTCGTCCCCGCGCTCCGCCAGCCAGGCCGGGCCCGGCCCGACCGCCGCGAGCAGCTCCGCGACCTCCCCCGCCGCACACGCGAACGGGTGCCGCGCCCCCTCCACCGCCCGCCCCCGGAACGCCGCGGCGTCCTCCGCCCACACCCCGAGCCGCCCGTCGGCCCGCCACTGGGCGTGCAGGACGTACATCGGGACCTCCGGGGGATCGGGCGCGGACCCTCCAGCTTAGGTCGACCCGCCGACACGCCCCGGAACGCACGGGCGGGGGCGCGGGGAGAACCGCTGCGCGACCGGGCCGCGGCACCTGGGCGCCGGGGAACTGCGCGAGCGACCGGGCACGCACCGCGAGATCGCGGCGAAACGGCAACCGACCGCCCCCACCGCGACCCCGCCGGCGTGCGGCTCCCGCTGCGCGCGGTTCCCCGCCCCCCGTCCGCGCGCTGATGCGCAGGTGACCTCGCGCCCCTGGTTTCGCCCCCCGTCGCCCTCGCGTTTCAGCGCAGGTGGAACACCGGCCCCCGCGGGGTGAACGGCAGCGTCGCGCCGCGCGGGACGAGGTAGGCGTGTTCGCGGCGCGGGACGCGCAGGGTGTCGCAGTCGGTGTCGGTGATGATCAGCAGCGGGGCGGTGGCGGGGAAGTCGGGGGCGCGGGCGAGCAGGTCGACGCCGGGTTGCAGGACGGTGCCGCCGCGGCCGCGGACCCGGACCCGGCCGGCGAGTTCGGCCACCGGCAGGTAGCCCGCGTCGTGGGGGGCGGCGTCGCAGAAGACGACCCGGGCCGCGGGGACGTCGCGGGCGGCGGCGTAGGAGGCGATCGCGCCGAGCGCCTTGCCGAGCAGGACGCGGTCCATCGAGCCGGAGGTGTCGAGCAGGACGCCGAAGGTGCAGCGCGGGGTCTCCTCGTCCGGGTGGTGGCGTCCGGCGCGCGGGATGTCGGGGCTGGCGGACTGCCGGCGGGAGGGGCGGGCGTAGGAGCGCAGCGGTTCGGGGCGGGGGACGAACTCGTCGAACCAGCGGGCGAGTCGGGCGTCCCATGGCAGCGGCGGCTGGGCCAGGGCGCGGATCTCGTCGACCAGCCCGGCGGGCAGCAGGCCGCGGTCGCGGACGTGCAGGTCGAAGCCCTGCTGGAGGCCGCGCCGGTAGAAGTCGTCCAGGTCGACGTAGCCGCGTCCGCCGGTGCGGGGCAGGGGTTCGCCGAGGATGTCGCCGAGGCCCTTGCCGCGCAGGGTGGCGAGGCGGCGCAGGCGGCGCTGGTCGCGGGCGATCCGGTCGTAGACCTCCTCGGCCGAGAGCCCCCTCAACTCCGGGTCGTGGAGCAGCCCTTCGGGCATCTCGCCGATGTCCATCTCCAGCAGCCAGCCGTTGATGACGTAGTCGGCGGCGACGTTGAACAGGTACGGGTCGCGGCCGCCGGCCCGGTCGCCGTGGCGGAGGGCGGCGTGCAGCATCTCGTGGGCGAGGACGAAGCGCCACTCCTCGTCGGTGTGGTGGCGCAGCGGGTTGAGGTAGATCTCGCCGGCTTCGGCGTTGACGGCGGCGATGGTGATGCCGTGGGCGCGGGCGAGTTCGGCGTCGGCGACCAGGGTGAGTCCGGCGGCGAGGCCGCCGAGCAGCGGGTAGCTGGAGACGAACCAGCCGAGGGCGCGTTCCCAGGGGCGCTGCGGGAGGCGGGCGCCGTCGTGGGTCTCGCGGCGGCCCCCGGCGACGTCCATGGCGGCGGAGACGGTGCGGGTGAGGGCGTGGGCGAAGGCGAGGGTCCAGTCCGGCGGGTCCTGGTGCGCGACCCAGCGTTCCAGGTGCTGGTCGGGGCGGTCGCCGCCGGTGCCGCAGGCCCGGTACTCGGCGGGGACGCCGTCGCGGCGCCAGCGGGCGGCGAGTTCCTCCTCGTCGCCGCCGGGCCAGCCGGCGGGCAGGTCGTCGGGGGCGCGGCCGATCGGGAAGGTGGCGAGGAAGCGGTTGACGACGGCGCAGCGGGCGGCGAGGCCGGCGGCGTCGGGCTGGACGCGGGGGCCGCGTTCGGCGGGGAGGTGGCCGAAGCCGAGGTGGAGCAGGGCGTGGGCGAGGGCCCAGGCCCACTCCTCGGGTTCGGCGCGGCGGCGCCGGTTGTGGTGCAGGTTGCCGTGCGAGTCGGCGGTGACCCAGCCGGTGGCGGGGTGCAGCGGGCAGTCCCGCTCGTCCAGCCGGCAGAGTGCGGCGGGGACGGCTGCGAGCGCGGGGTTGCCGGCGACCCTGGCCCGGCCGGCGAGGAACGCGGCCTCGACGGGGTCGACCTTCGCGGGCTCGGCGGCGGGGCGGCGGGCGCGGCTCACCGGCGGGCCTCGACCAGGCGGGGCAGGTCGCGGGCGGCCTCGATCAGGAACCAGGACGGCAGCACGGGGTTGCCGTCGGGCCCGTCGGCGATCACGGTCTGGGCGACCTCGACGGAGATCTCGGCGAGCTGCACCAGCAGCGACTTGGAGCGGTACGCGTGCTGCCGGACGGTCGGCGAGGCGTGCTCCTTGCGGGCGGGCAGCTCCTTGACCAGGCGGCCGCGGAAGGAGTCGGCGAGGTAGTAGAGCAGGTCGCGGTCCTCGATCCGGTGCGGCCAGGAGGCGTCGCCCTTCATGATCGCGTCCAGTCCGTACGCGTTGCGGACGATCTTGGCGTAGCCGCAGAAGGCGACGGCGTGGGCGGGGGTGAGCAGGCCGTGGGCGAGCACCTTGAGGGTGCCCTCGTCGAGGCCGGGGCCGAAGGAGTGCAGCGCGTCGGAGAGCATGTGCCAGGCGCGCGGGGTGGAGAACGGCTCCTCGGTCTTCGGCGGGGCGGACCACAGGTGGTCGGGCCGGTCGGTCAGGTGGTCGGTGATCCACGGGTGGATGCCGTGCCCGGCGGCCCAGCCGAGCCAGTCGTCGGAGCTGGCCCGCAGGTGGACGTGGACCAGGCGGTTGAGCAGCGCGGACGGCATCGGGCGGGCGAGCGCGCCGTCGGTGGCCCGGTTGCCCGCGCCGATCACGATCGAGCCGGGCGGCAGCTCGTAGGTCCCGATCCGGCGGTCGAGGATCAGCGAGTAGAACGCCTTCTGCACGTCGGGGGTGGCGGCGTTCAGCTCGTCCAGGAACAGGCAGTACGGCTGCTCGCGGGCGATCGACTCGGGCGGGCAGAACCGGGAGCGGCCCTCGGGGGTGATCTGCGGGACGCCGATCAGGTCCTCGGGGGCGAGCTGGGTGCCGAGCAGCGAGACGCACTCCAGGCCGAGCGACTCGGCGAACCGGTTGACCAGCGAGGACTTGCCGATGCCCGGTGCGCCCCAGAGGAACACCGGCCGCACGGTGGCGAGTCCGAGCAGCAGCTCGGGGACCTGGGACGGCGAGACGGTGACGGCGGACTGCACAGCTCTCCTGAGGGAGGGGGGTTCGGGGTTCCGGCGGCCAGTCTGGACGGCGGCGCGGGCGGGCGCACCCGGTTTTCCGGCGAGATGGTTCAACTTTCACCATCATGGTTGAAACTTGAACCACATCGGCGTACGGTGAACCGCGTGAACAAGTTGAAGCCTCAACAAAAGGCTTCGATCCCCGTCCCGAGGAGAGCAGCCATGGGCATCTTCAACCGCAGCAAGAACACCGCCGCCACCGCCACCGCCACCGTCCCGGCCGTCCAGGGCCCGGACCTGGCCCACCTGACCGGCGACTACGCCATCGACGCCGCGCACTCCAAGATCGGCTTCGCGGTCCGGCACGCCATGGTCACCAACGTCCGCGGCGAGTTCGCCGAGTACGAGGGCAAGCTGCACCTGGACGGCTCGAACCCGGCCGCGTCCACCGCCGAACTGGTCATCAAGGTCGCCTCGATCAGCACCGGCCAGGCCCAGCGCGACGAGCACCTGCGCACCGGCGACTTCTTCGACGCCGCCGCGCACCCGGAGATCACCTTCACCTCGACCTCCGCCGAGCGGGTCGACGGCGACACCTACCGCCTGCACGGCGACCTGACCATCAAGGGCACCACCCGCCCGGTCGCCCTCGACCTGGAGTTCACCGGCGCGGCCACCGACGTGTACGGCGCCGAGCGGGTCGGCTTCGAGGGCGGCACCACCGTCGACCGCACCTCCTGGGGCCTGACCTACAACGCCGCGCTGGAGACCGGCGGCGTGCTGATCGGCGAGAAGGTCAAGCTGACCCTGGACGTCTCCGCCGTCCGGGCCTCCTGAACCCGCCCGCCCCGGCCGCGCGTCCGGCCGCCCCGGTCCCGCCCCCGCCGTCCCCTCGGCGGGGGCGCCGCCGTCTCCCGCGGAAGGAACGCCGCTCCCGCGCCGCCGCTCCCGGAGCGCTCAGCCGGGCAGCAGCGCCGCGTCCTCGGCCGGCAGCCAACTGCCCGGCGGGCGGCGCAACCAGCCCTCGGCGGCGGCGAGTTCGGCCGCGCAGGCGCGCAGCGCGGCCAGCCCGGGGTGGCGCGACCCCGCGCGGTGCACCAGGCCGAGCAGGCTGAGCGGCACCGGGTCGACCAGCGGACGGGCCACCCCGCCGGGGATGTCGTGCGCCTCGACGGTGGTGAGCACCGGGCTGCCGTGCCGGGCCAGGTAGCGGGCGAACTCGGCCGGCCCGACCGGCGGGGTGCGCCCGGGCGCGGCGGCCAGGCCGTGCTCGGCGAGCAGCCGCCCGCCGAGGTCGGTCCACTCGGCGGTGGCGGGCTGCCCGGCGAACACGTCCACCGGGTGCCCGGCGAGCGCCGCCAGCGGGACGGCGGGCAGCGCGGCCAACGGGTGCCCGAGCGGCAGGAAGACCGCCATCGGCACCAGCCGGACCGGCGCGTGCACCAGCCGGGCCCGGTCGGCGGCGGGCAGCCCGGCGTACCGGCCGAACGAGGCGTCCAGCCGGTGCGCGGCCAACTCCCGCGCGGCGGCGGTGAGTCCGCCGTGGTAGCGGGCCAGCAGTTCGGCCTCCGGACAGCGCCGGCGGGCCGCGGCCAGCACCCGTTCGGCGGTGAACTCCCGCTCCCCGCCGGGGCTGTTGACGTCCACCAGCAGCGCCCGGGTGTCGCCCAGCGCAGTGATCTCGGCCTGGAGTTCCAGCAGTTGGCGCGCCTTCGGCAGCAGCGCCGCGCCCGCCTCGGTCAACTCGACGCTGCGGGTGGAGCGGTGCAGCAGCACGCAGCCCAACTGCCGCTCCAGCGCCTGGACGTCGCGGCTGACGGCCTGCTGGGCCAGGTGCAGCCGCTCGGCGGCGCGGCCGAAGTGCAGGGACTCGGCGACGGCGGCGAAGCTGCGCAGCAGGCGGGGGTGGAGGTCGCGGGGCACGGGCGGAAGATTAACAACAGGAGGCGGTGAATCCGGCGGAGCGGGTGTTGGACGCCCCCGCTCCCCCGCCCCGAGGCTGGAGCCGTCCCCCCACTCCTCGGAGCTCCCCCTTGTCGCTGCCGTCGTCGCTTCCGTCACTGGCGTCACTGCCGTCCCTGGCGCTCGCCCGCTACCGCCCGGTGTTCGCCGCCCCCGGCGCCCTGGCCTTCACGCTGTCCGGGCTGCTCGGCCGGCTCGCCCTGGCGATGAACGGCGTCTCCACCGTGGTGCTGATCGCCGACCGGCGCGGCTCGTACGCGCTGGCCGGGGCGGTCTCCGCGGTCGGGGTGCTGGCGGGGGCGGTGCTGCTGCCGCTGCTGGGCCGACTGGTCGACCGCCTCGGACAGGCCCGGGTCGCGGTGCCCGCGGTGCTGGCCGCCGCGCTGCCGACGGGGGCGCTGCTGCTGTGCGTCCGCTCCGGCGCACCCGCCTGGACGCTCTTCCTGTGCTGGGCGCTGTCCGGCGGCAGCCCCGACCTGGGCGGCATGGCCCGGGCCCGCTGGGCGCACCTGCACCGCGCGGACCCGGCCGTGCTGCACCGGGCCAACGCGCTGGAGCAGTCGCTGGACGAACTGTGCTTCATGGCCGGGCCGGTGCTCGGCATGGCCCTGTGCACCGCCCTCGCCCCCGAGGCCGGGCTGCTCGCCGCCCGGGCGCTGGGCACCGCCGGCACCCTGCTGTTCGCCGCCCAGCGGGCCACCGAACCGCCGCCGGACCGGGCCCCGCACCGGCACCCGGCCGGGGGGCTGGTCCGGACGCCGGGCCTCCCGCCGCTGCTCGCGGTGTTCCTGGCCGCCGGGGTGCTGTTCGGCTCGCTGGAGGTCACCACGCTCGCGTACACCGACGCGCTCGGCCGGCAGGCGGCGGGCGGCGGGCTGCTGGCCCTGGTGGCGGCCGGGTCCTGCGTGTCGGGGCTGGTGTTCGGCGCGCTCCGGCCGCGCCGCCCGGCGGCCCGGCGGCTGGCGCTGGGCACCGGCGCGATGACCGCCCTGATGCTGCTGCCGCTGGCCGCGGGCCTGTCCGGGGCGGGCGTGCCGCTACTGGGCGCGGCCCTGCTGGCGGCCGGATCGGGCACCGCGCCGACCATGGTCAGCGGCATGACGCTGGCCCAACGCCTGCTGCCCGCGCACCGGTTGACCGAGGGGATGGCGCTGGCGGTCTCCGCGATCCTGGTCGGCATCTCCACCGGCGCGACCCTCGGCGGCGCGCTCGCCCAGCACACCACCCCCGGCACCGGCTACCTGCTGCCGGCCGGCGCCGCCGCCCTCGCCCTGCTCGCCGCCACCCGGCTGTCGCGCCGGGACGGCTGTCGCAACGGACCGGCTGACGCAACGGACCGGCTGACGCACCGGTCCGACTGATGCACCGGTCCGACTGATGCACCGGAACGGCTGACGCTCCGTCAGCGCCAGCCGTACGCGTACTCGGGCAGCTCCGTCCCGTCCGGGAAGCGCGCGGTGCCGCGGCCCAGGCGGCGGGCGCCGTGCCGCTCGTAGAACGCGACCGCCCGCGGGTTGGCGGCCAGCACGTCCAGCCGGACGGGCGCCGCCGGGAAGCGGGTCAGCGCGGCGCGCAGCAGGCCGGTGCCGATCCCGCCGCCGGTCCGGCCGGGGCGGACGTACAGCTGCTCCAGCCGCACCACGCCGCCGTCCGGCACCAGGTAGGCGAAGCCGAGCACGGCGCCGTCCCGGTCCTCGGCGAGCAGCAGGACGGGCGTGTCGGCGGGCGTCCCGTAGTCGGCCTCCAGCCGCAGCGTCCAGAGCAGTTCCTGTTCGGCGGTGTCGGCCTCGGCGTCCAGCAGGCCGGCGGGCAGCAGCCCGGCGTACGCGCTGCGGCGGCTCGCGGCGTACAGCGCGGCGACGGCGGCGGCGTCCGGGGCACCGCCCTCGCGCAGGACGGGCGGGGCTGGCGGGCGGTCGGCGGCGGGCATCCGGCCAGCTTCGCACACCTGCTTTCCCTCCGGCGGGCCGCCGCCGGAGGCATTTCGCCGGCCGGGGCTTGAGCGTGCCCGAACCGATGCCCTAGAGTCGCTCACGCATCATTTTGAACGCGTTCGAAAACGCGCTCCCGGCTGCCGGAGGGGAGCCGTCCGCCGTGTCCGCCGCGCCGGACGGCCAGGCACCGGCCCGCGCGGCGGCGTCCACGCGAAGGCGTCCGTCCGATCGAGCCCGTACGACCGACCCGGTGCCGGGGGGCACCGGGCACGTCGTCCGGCTTCCGATTCGCCCTCCCGGTCCCGAGTTGTCCCGGTCCGGGCTAGGCTCGGGCCGGTAGGAGACCGCGACGAAAGCGAATCAGGCGGGGCGAGGTGGCAGGAAACGGCCAGGAACGGGACCGGCAGGTCCCGGTAGGGTCGGGCGGCGTGGACGACGCGAGCGACAGGGACGAACAGGCGGCCGGCCTGCCGTCCGGTGAGCTGGCGGGCGGGCGGGCCCAGCCGAAGACCGACAAGAGCGAGGCCACCCGCGCGCTGATCCTGGAGACCGCGATGCGGCTGTTCCAGGAACGCGGCTACGAGAAGACCACCATGCGGGCGATCGCCACCGAGGCGGGCGTCTCGGTCGGCAGCGCCTACTACTACTTCTCGGCCAAGGAGTTCCTGATCCAGGGCTTCTACGACCGGATGACCCACGACCACGCCGCCGACACCCGGGTCCGGACGGCGCACACCCGCGACTTCGCGGAACGCCTGCAGATCGCCATCGAGTCCTGGGTCGACACCGCCGCGCCCTACCACGAGTTCGCCGCCCAGTTCTTCCGCACCGCGGCCGACCCGACCAGCTCGCTCAGCCCGTTCTCCAACGAGTCCCACCCCGCCCGGGCCACCGCCGTCGAGCTCTTCCGCGAGGTGCTCCAGGGCTCCGAACTCGCCCCCAAGCTGGACGCCGAACTCGTCGACCTGCTGCCCGACGTGCTCTGGCTGCACCTGATGGTCGTCGTCCTCTACTGGGTCTTCGACCGCACCCCCGACACCGAGCGCACCCGCGAGTTCGTCCGCCGCTCCACCCCCCTGGTCGCCCGCCTCATCAACCTCTCCCGCTACCGGGTCTTCCGCCCCCTGGTCCGCGACGCCAAGGGCCTGATCCAGGACTTCGTGCTGCCCAGCATCGGGAAGGGCCTCGTCAAGTAGCCCGGGACTGTCAAGTGGCCCGGCCGGCCGGGCCCGGGGCGGTGCGGGCGGCCCAGAGCGGCAGGACGCGCGGGGGCGGGACCGGGCGGGGGGCCTTGCGGACGGCGATCCGGACGGCGGGGCCGTGGAAGACCGGGAACCTCGGCATGATCGTCCGGTGCAGGGTGCGGACGGACACCGGCCCCCGGTGCCTGGAGCAGAGCGGGAGGGTGTTCGGCCGCCGCACCGGGACGGGCCGCACCGAGAGGACAAGCCGGTCCGGCCGGGCGGGGCGCGGCAGCCGCACCGGCCGCACGGGGGTGACGGGGTCGGTCGGACGGGCCAGCCGGACGACGGGCGGTGCGCCGCCGGAGCGGTGGCGGCCGCCGGCCGGGGCGGACCCGGCGAAGAGCAGCCACGCGCAGGCGAGGACGAGGAGCAGGGCGACGAGGACCACGAGGGCGCCCGCCCAGACGCTGAAAGGGGACATGTCGGAGTCTCCTGGAGGACTTCGGCCGCGCCCCGGGGGCGCGAACGCGCCCACCGGGGCCTCTCGTTCGGCCCGAACGCCCCGAAGGCTAGGAAGGGCGGCGGCAGTTGTCGACCCGCCGGATTCGAACGCGCACCTCCGGGCCGCACTCGCGTTCACCCCTGCGGGAATCTCCGCCGACCGGCTTCCCGCAGCTCACCCGCCGTTCGCCAGGGGTGCGCCCGTCGCGCGCCGATCCCCCGCCACCGCAAAGGTTTTCGACACCTCCGAGGGTGAACTGCGGAGTACCCGGGTTGACGTTCCGCCGCGCGACGGGAACGGGGCGAGGACGGGAGCGGGGGTCAGAAGCCGTCCGGGTTCCACGGGGCGCGGGCGGTGCGCAGCAGGGTGTCGGCCCGGACGGCCGCGCCCGGGGTGTGCTCGGTGAGCAGCGCGGCGTCGGCGAGCCGGGCCGCGTTGCCGCCGCCGAGGTAGAGGCCGCCGAGCTGGGAGACGTCGAGCGCGAGGTCGGCGGGGTCCTCGGTGCGGGCGATCCGGCCGGTGCCGTCGGCGGCGGTCTCCAGCGCCCAGCGCCCGGCCGTCCAGCCCTCGCGGTCGGCGACGTCCAGCACCAGGCGGCCGGGGGCCTCGTAGCGGCGGGCGGCGAACGCGGCGGGCAGGTCGAGCAGCCGCAGCCAGGTGAAGTCGGCGGTCTCCTCGTGCGGCTTGGCGCCGCGCGGGTCGTTGAGCAGCAGCGGCAGCACGTCCCCGGGGCCGAGGTGGGGGGCGATCACCTGGCGCACCCAGTCGACGGAGAAGGCGTACGCCCAGAGCGCGTTGGCGGTCTTCCGGTCCAGCGCGACGAAGTCCCGGACGGTCAGCGGGCAGTCGGGGTACGCGCCGTCCCACTTGTCCTCGACGGTGTAGTTGATCATGCCGGTGAGGGTGCCGTCGGCGGTGCGGTGGAAGGCGGTGAAGCCCTGCTTCCAGTCGAAGCCGGGCAGGTCGACCTCCCCCGTCCGCAGCCGCCACCACGCGTCGGGGCGGCCGATCGCGCCGGGCTGGGTGGGGCGCCAGCGCTCGTGCAGGTCGGGGCCGAACTTGCCGAACTCCTCCAGGGTGGCGAAGTCGATCCGGTGGCCCTCGTGCACCGGCAGACCGGACCGGACGCCGCCGGAGCGCAGCACATCGACCCGCCAGCCCGCCAGCGGGACGGCCGAGCCGAAGCCGAACCGGCCGTAGATGTTGTGCTCGGCGGCGATCAGGATGGCGGCGGCCGAACCGCGCTCGCGGGCGGCGGCCAGGTCGTGCCGCATCATGCCGCTGAGCAGGCCGCGCCGGCGGTGGGTGGAGTTGACCGTGACGCCGGTGATCGCGTCGACCGGCAGCAGCTCCCCGCCGGGCACCGTCAGCCCGGTGTCGAAGCTGCGGAAGGTCGCGACGCAGCGCGGCCGGTCCGCCTCCGGGACCTCGTGGTCGAAGGCCGCCAGCATCCGCCCCGGCTCGAACAGCAGCTCGCGCCACTCCGTCGCCGGGGCGACGTGCGGGCGCATGAACCCGAGCGAGACCGCCCGGTCCCAGTCGGCCAGCTCCTCGTGGGTGATCGGCCGAATCTCGATGCCCCGGTGGGGGCCCTGCTGCGCGTCGTTGCCCATCGGCCCACCGTACGACGCCCCTCCCGGACCGGGCACCCGGTTTTCCCCGCCCTCGCACCCCGCGCCGCACCGGCGGGTCGACCGGGGCCGGTCCCGGGTCAGGGGCGGGCGTAGAAGTCCGGGCGGCCCATGATCCAGAGGCTGGCCTGCTTGATCGCGGCGCCGGGCCGGGGGGCCTCGATCATCTGGTCGCCGCCGAGGTAGAGGGCGACGTGGTAGATGTCGGCGGCACGGCCGGTCCTGGTCCAGAAGACCAGGTCGCCGGGCCGGAGCTGGGCGTAGCTGACGGGGGTGGACTCGGCGTACTGGTCGGCGGCGAAGTGGGTGAGCTGCTTGCCGCCGCGCCGCCAGGCCATCATGGTCAGGCCGGAGCAGTCGTAGCCCTGCGGGCCCTCGCCGCCCCAGATGTAGGGCAGGCCGACGACGGACCGGGCGAAGGCGAGCGCGGCCTCGGAGCCGCCCGCCGACCAGGCGCTCTCGCGCTGCGGGGCGGCGTGGTGCCGGGCGGCCTGGGCGGCGGCGGCCGCCTCGGCCTCGGCCTGGGCCCGGCGGGCGGCCTCCTCGGCCTCGCGGGCGGCGAGGGCGTCGAGGGCCTCCTGGCGCTGCCGTTCGAGTTCGACGGTGGTGTCGCGGGCGGTGGCGAGTTCGGCGAGCAGGGCCTCCCGGCGGCGGCCGATCTCGGCGACCTGCTGCTGCTGGTCGGCGACCCGCCGCTGGGCCTGCTCCTTGGCGGTGCGGACGGTCTCGGCGGCGGTGCGGGCGGCGGCCTCGGCGGTGCGGGCCTCGTCGGCGGCCCGGGCGGCGGCCTTCGCGGTGCGGGTGGCGTCGTCGAGGATCTGCCGGGTCTGGGCGCCGGCGGTGCCGACGGCGGCGGCCCGGCTGGACAGCGAGGCCGTGCCGCTGGCACCCAACAGGGCGTTGATGGCCGAGAGTTGGGGCGAGGCGCCCTGCCGGTACATCTCGGCGAGCAGCCCGGCGGCCCGGTCGACGGCCTCGGTGTGGGCGGCCTCGGCGGCGGTGGAGCGCTCGGCGGCGGCCCGGGAGGCGTCCTGGGCCCGGCCGAGCCGGACGAGTGCGCCGTTGTACGCCTCGACGGCCTGTTCGGCGGCCTGCCCGGCCCGGTCGAGCTCGCCCCGGGCGGCGGCCAGCCGGGCCTCCACGGCGGTGGCGTCGGCGGCCTTGGCGTCGGCCTCGGCCCGGGCCCGGGCGACGTCGTCCGCGCTGGGGAAGCCGGGCTCCGGGTCGTCCGCGGGCGTGGCGGCCGACAGGGCGCCCGGCAGGGCCGCGGACGGGGCTTCCGGCGGTGCTTCCGGCAGGGCCGCGGGCGCGGCGGCGGGGGCGGCGGGGGCGTTCGCGGCGGGCAGCAGCGCGAGCAGGGCGGCGCCGGCGAGGAGGAGGGCGGGGAGGAACCTGCGCGGCACGACGTGGTCCCCTCTCGACGGGTGGCGGCGGGATTCCGACGATCAGCCGGATATCCCATGACGTGACAATCCGGTCACTCCGGTCACGCACCGCAAGATTCTCAGACCTGACGGTGGCTCAGCGCCATCGCCATACGGCCGTGCGGGTGAGATGTCGGATTGTGTGAACGGGCAACTGTGCCGCACCGGGAGGGATGTCCACGAACCTTATCGGTTCGCCGACGCACCACCCCGGTTTTCAACACCCTTCAACGACTCCCCCGCCCCCAGGTCCGCCCCGGCCCGGTCGCGGTGGTCCGCACCCGCCCGGCCCGGACGGTGCGGCGGCGGCGCTGGGCCCGGGCCCGCCGCGCCGGGTCGCCGCCGAGCGCCGCCGCGCCGTCCGGGTGTCCGCCGCCCGGGACGCCCCGGCCCGGGCGGCGCCGGTGGGCGAGCGCCCGGGCGGCCATCCGCTCGGCCACCGCCTGCGCCTTCGGGTGCCCGGCCGGGACCTTGTCGGGCGCCCCGGCGATCAGGTCGAACAGCCAGGTGCGGGCCCGGTCCGTCCGGGCGTGCAGCCGCCGTTCGCGCCGGACCGCGCGGGCCATCCGGCGGGGGCGCCCGGCGTACCGCCAGCGCGCCCAGGGGCTGGAGGGGCGGGCCAGCCGGATCGCGCCGATCCAGGACAGGCCGGGCACCATGATGCCGAGCAGCCCGGTCCAGACCTTGCCCTTGAGCAGCGCGGCCAGGCAGACCAGCGCGTTGACCCCGATCACCGCGACCAGCCCCCAGCGGGTGTCCTGCCCGGGGACGACGCCGAGCGGCACGTAGCCGGTGAGCAGCAGCGCGGTGAGCAGGATGCCGAGGATCACCGCGTCCACCGACTTGCGGCCCTGCTCGCTCCAGTACACGTCGTCCAGGTGCAGGATCAGCGCGAACTCGTCCAGCACCAGCCCGCAGCCGATGCCGAAGGAGAGGCCGAACCAGTCGATCCAGGGGTGCCCGCCGTCGGTGGCGAAGGTGCCGGTGCCGCCGAGCAGCAGGAAGCCGAGGCCGAACACCATGTGGTGGATGTGCAGCCCGCCGGGGGTGATGTTGCCGGGCCACCAGCGGACCTGGGCGCGGATCATCCGGGTGCTGAACCGGATGAACGCGAACGAGGTGATGAACCCGACCAGCAGCAGGAACAGCGGCTGCTTGTGGGCGTCCACGATGTGGTGGCGGTAGCCGTCCAGCAGTGCACTGATCATCGGGTGGTGCCTCTTCCGGCGGGGGGTCGGCGCGCGGGTCGACGCGGGAGCGGGGCGCGGGGGGGTCGGCGCGGGGGCGGGGCGCGGGGGGGCGGCGCGGGCGGGGCGCGGGGTCAGAAGCCGCGGGTGCGCTTCGCCGCCCGGCGCGGGAGCAGCACGTGCGGGGTGTCCCGGTCGCTCGCGCCGGGGTTCTTCAGGAACAGCCGGGCCACCTCGCCGCCGAGGTTGACGCCGATGGCCAGCGCCAGCGCCAGCGCGACCGCCCGGGAGGCGGAGACCAGCCCCGTCCCGGCGTGGCCCTGGGCGA
The DNA here is from genome assembly GCF_044750705.1 of Kitasatospora sp. NPDC088783. NCBI lineage: Bacteria > Bacillati > Actinomycetota > Actinomycetes > Kitasatosporales > Streptomycetaceae > Kitasatospora > Kitasatospora sp. NPDC088783. The sequence continues at coordinate 643,760 of NZ_JBIVKJ010000004.1, read as the reverse complement.
ACGCCAGCATGCCGAGGTAGAGCGCCGAACCGGGCATCAGCGGTCCTATCGCGGCGGTCACGTACGGCAGCGCGGAGGCCGACCGGTAGCGGGCCAGCAGCTGGCCGAACAGGCCGACCAGGCCCGCCGCCAGGCCGGTGGCGACGATCGCCGAGACGCCCGCGTTGCGGGTGAGCACGCCGTACGTGGTCCAGCCGATCGCGGCGTTCGTCACCACCATCGGCAGCGCGCGCCGGTCGGTCTGCAGCAGCATCGCGAAGGCCAGCGCCAGCACCACCGCGGCGACCAGCTGGACCGGCGGGTTGGCGGTGCCGCCCAGGCTCTCGTCCGGCTTGAGCCGGGCGTTGTAGTTGACGCCGACGTACAGCACCAGCATCACGCCGATGACGATGCCCGCGATCAGGTACATCACCTCCAGCAGCCGGGCGGCGGCGGTGATGTAGAAGCCGGTCAGGCCGTCCTGGACGGCGGCGACCATGGCCCGGCCGGGCAGCAGCGCGAACAGCCCGCCGGTGATCACCACCGAGCCGCGCAGGTGCAGTTCGTTGAAGGACAGCAGGATGCCGCAGAGCGCGGCGGGCATCGCCGCGATCACGAACTGGTAGAACTCCGGCAGCCCGCGGCGGGCGATCGCGGAGGCCAGCCGGTCGCCGACCACGGCGGTGGTGAACGCGGAGACGAACACCAGCCAGGCCGTGGAGTCGATCTGCCCGCCGACCAGGAAGGACGCCGCCCCGGCCAGCAGCCCGGTGGCCACCGCCATCAGCCACCCCGGGTACGGGTGCCGGTTGCGGCGGATGCCGGCCAGCCGCCGGTACGCGTCGTTGACGGTGACCTGCTCGGCGGTGATGTCGGCGACCAGCTCGTACACGGCGGCCAGCCGGGTGTAGTCGGAGGTGCGGCGGCGCACCACCCGGTCCGCGGTGACCGGCGGGTCGATCAGCGAGGGCTGGTGGGAGATCGAGATCAGCGTGAAGGTGACCTGCGGTTCGCAGTGGTCGAGCCGGTACGCGTGCGCGATGCCGAGCATCGCGGCCTCCACGTCCTCGGCCGCCTCGCCGCTGGCGAGCAGCAGTTCGCCGATCCGCAGCGACAGGTCGAGCACCCGCGGCACGTTGCGCTGGGCCTGCGCCCCGGCGGCGGGGTGGAGTTCGCGGGGGGTGCGCTCGAACGCCGGGCGCTCGGCCATCGGCGTCCGCAGCAGGGTGCGCATCCGGTCCGGCCAGGGGGCGTCGCCGGGGGCGCCCTTGTGCAGCTCGGCCAGGTCGAGGCCGTGCGACGGGGTGTAGCCGGCCGCGTTCCACTCCTCGGGCGTCAGGGTGTCCTGGAGGAGCGGGTTGCGGCGGGCCCGGACCGGCTCCGCGGCCTCGGGCGCCGACTGGCGCCCGAGCAGGCCCTCGGTCTGCACCGGCTCCGGCGCGTGCGGCACGCTGACGGTCCGTTCGATCGGCGGCGCGTCCGGCCCGAGCAGCCCCTCGGTGGGCGGCGCTTCCGGTGCCGGCACGCCCTCCGGCTCGCGATCGGACACGGCGCTTCCTCCACCACCCCGGCCGCCCGCCCGGTCGGGGCCGCCTCCTGGCCTCCACCTTGCCCGATCAGCGGCGACGGTGCGAACAACCGGCCGCGTGGGACCCGCCACCCCGGCCGGGCCGCCCCGCCCCGCCACCCCGGCCGGGCCGCCGCACCGCCGTCCCGGCCCCGCCGCACCGCCTCCCCGCCGCCGTCGCGCCGGTCGGCGACCGCCCGGGGACATGCCTCGCCCCCTTCCGGGATGAAAACCCGCGAACCGGACACAATGACCGGTTATGAGCGAGCAGCGGACGGCGGCCGACGGCCCGACGGCGACCGAGGACCCCGGGGAGGGCGGCGGCGAGAGCGTCACCACGGTGGTCGTCGCGGGCCTGTGCAACCTCGGCATCGCCCTGGCCAAGGCCGTGGCGGGCGCGATCAGCGGCTCCAGCGCGATGCTCTCCGAGGCCGCGCACTCCTTCGCCGACACCGTCACCGAGGTGCTGCTCTTCCTCTCCCTCAAGCGCAGCACCCGCCCCGCCGACGACAAGCACCCGCTCGGCTACGGCCGCGAGCGCTACCTGTGGGCGCTGCTCGCCTCCTTCGCCACCTTCGTCGGCGGCGCGGTGTTCTCGATCCACGACGGCATCCACACCTTCCAGTACGGCGAGGAGCTGGGCAGCCCGGCCCTCTCCTACCTGATCCTGGCCGTCGCCTTCGTCCTGGAGTCCGTCTCGCTCTCCCGGACGGTGCGTCAGCTGCGCGACGAGACCCGGCGGCTCGACGTCGGCGGCTACCGCTACCTGCGGCACACCTCCGACACCGCCGTGAAGGCCGTCTTCCTGGAGGACTGCGCCGCCCTGGTCGGCCTGCTGTTCGCCTTCGGCGGCCTGCTCGGCGCCCAGCTCACCGGCGACGCCCTGTGGGACGGCCTGGCCTCCGTCCTGATCGGCGCCCTGCTCGCCTGGGTGGCCTACGTCCTGGCCCGGGACAACGCCTCCCTGCTGATCGGCCGCTCGCTCCCCGAACGCTACGAACGCGCCATCACCGAGGCCCTGACCGCCCAGCCCCAGGTCGTCCGGGTCCTCGACCTGGTCACCAGCGTGCACGGCCCCGACGACGTCCTGGTCGCCGCCAAGGTCGACTTCGCCGACCTCGCCACCGCCACCGACATCGAGACCGCCTGCGACCGCGCCGAACGCGCCGTCCGCCGGGCCGTCCCGTCCGTCACCCGGGTCTACCTCGACCCCACCCCGCCCCGCGGCTGACGCTCAGAGGGCGGCGGTGTCCAGGACGAGGCCGAACGGCTCCGGGAGCCGGATCTCCGCGCCGAACGGGTGCGGGCCGTCCACCGCGGCGTAGCCGAGGTCGTGCGGTTCGGAGAACAGGGTGCACTCACGGGCCTGCCGGTCGACGAGCAGGTGGAGCGGCGCGCCGTACTGGGCGTAGCGCTTGCGCTTGGTGACGCGGTCGGTGTCGCCGCTGGACTCGGAGGTGACCTCGACGACCAGCAGGGTCTGGTCGGGGGTGAGGGCGGCGGCGCCGAGCGCGAGGTCGTCGGGGACGACGGCGATGTCGGCCAGGTACCAGTTCGGGGAGCCGGGCAGGTCGAGGTTGCCGGAGCCGCTGACGCAGCCGAGTTCGTCGATCCGCGCGTCGAGTTGCCGCCGGATCCGCGCGACGACGCGCTCGTGGTCCCACATCGGTGACACCAGGACGATCCGCCCTTCGACGACCTGGGCCCACCGGTGGTCGATGAGCTGCACGGCGTACTTCAGCGCCGCCTCGTGGTCCACGTCGCCGTAAGCGATCGGCTGCGCAGTCATGGCCGGCTCCCTCGCTCGCGTGCGGTCCCCACCACGGACGCCCCGCCTCCCACCGTACCCGGTCCGGAGCAGCGGCATCCGCCGTCCGGACCGGGTGGGTGCCCCGGGGTCAGAGCTGGTAGGTCTCGGCGATCTCCCGGTGGCGGGCCGGATCGGCGCCCGCCGCTTCGGCGAGGGCGGGCCAGGCCAGGGGGTGGGGCAGGTGGGCGGTGAGTTCGGTGAGGAGGGTGTCGGCCCGGGCGGCGGTGCCGGTGGGCGGGACGCCGAGGGCGGCGTAGATGCCGGGGAGGCCGTTCTCGTCGCCGGCCGGGTCGGCGATCCGGTACTGGTCGCCGCTGTAGACCCAGACCGCGTACCCGGCGGCCCGGAGGGCGTCGCGCAGGGCGTACCAGTCCTCGTCCGCGGGGCGGCCGCCGTCGATCCAGTAGGTGGTGTAGCCGGCCGGGTCGAGCAGGGTGAGGAACTCGAAGACCGGGTGCCAGTCCGCGGCGTCCGGGGAGCCGGGCTCCGGGCGGTCGTTGAGGACGGCCGGGGAGAAGACCGCGACGTCGCCGTGGTTGAGGTCGAGGTCCTCGCCGAGCACCGGCAGCACCCGGGCGGTGGCCGGGCCGGTGCGCAGGGCGGGCAGGTCGGTGGTGGTGCCGTTGGCGCGGGGGACGCGCAGTTCGATCAGCTGCCACTCCTCGTCGACGGGGCCGCTGTCGGTGTCGAACTCGATGCCGATCCGGGCTCCGGCGGCGCGGACGGCCGCCCAGTCGCGGTTGGCGGTGGCGGCGGTGGCCAGGTGCCACAGGTCGGGTTCCTGGACGGTGCGGTGCGCCTGGTCCTCGCCGGCCTCGGCCGGGTCGAGGGCGTGCGCGAGCAGGTCCTCGTACAGCCGCTGGGCCTCGGCGTGGTCGCCGCGCCGGGTGGCGGCGGTGGCGGCGAGCCGGCGGGTGTTGAGCGCCTCGGGCGAGTGGACGAGGACGGCGGCGCACTGTTCGCCGACCTCGGCCCAGCGGCCCTGGGCGGCGGCCCAGCGGGCCCGCAGCCAGTGTCCGTCGGCCGGTTCGCCGGCGGCGGCCAGCCGGGTGGCCAGCCGGTCGACGCCCTCGCCGTCCTCGGCGTCGATCAGCAACTGGCCGAGCATGCCGGTGAGGTACTCGTGGCCGGGGTCCAGCTCCAGTTGGGCCCAGGCGAGTTCGGTGACGGCCCGGGTGTGGCCGAGCGCGCCGAGGGCGCCGGCCAGGTTGACCACCAGGACGGTGTCGGGCCGCTCGCCGCGGGCCAGCGCGGCGGCCAGCAGGTCGGCGCCGGTCTCCGGGTCGGGCCGGTGCTCGGCCAGCCACTGCGGCAACTCCTCGACCGGGACCGGTAGTTCGGGTCGGGGCAGGGCCTCGGCGGCGGCCCGCAGCGCGGCCACCTGCTCGGCGACGCCCGCGGTGCTGCGGAGCTGTCCGAGCTTGCGCGCGCCGGTGCCGGCCAGCGTCAGGGCGACCTCGCGGGCGCCCCGGGCGAGGGCCAGCCGGCCGGCCCGCAGCACCAGGTCGAGGCAGGGGCGGTGCGAGCCGGCCGCGTCCAGTTCGCCCGCCCAGGAGGCGAGTCGGGCGCCGAGCGCGGCGTCGTTGTCGAACTCCCCTGCGTCGGCCAGCAGTTCGACGGCGGCGGACCAGCGGTGCCGGATGTCGGGGTAGCGGTCGGCCTCCTCGGCGTCCGGCAGCAGCTCCCGCGCGGGGCCGGTGCGGCCGAGCGCGGCGAGCTGGAGGGCCCGGCCGGAGGCGAGCTTGCGCCGGTCGTCGTCGTCCAGCCGGTTCCCGGCGGCGACGTGGGCGCGCTCGGCGGTGTCGTAGGCGTCCAGCGCGTCCTGGTGGCGGCCGAGCCGGTGCAGCGCGGAGGCGCGGCTGTGCACGAAGGAGAGCGAGATCCGCTCGCCGGCCGCCGTGATCCGGGTCTCGGCCCGGTCGAGGTGGGTCAGCGCGTCCGCGGGGCGGCCGTCGTCCTCCAGGGTGTCGGCGTACTCGCGGGACAGGCAGTCGAAGCAGGCCCGGGCCGGTTCGACCCGCTGGAGCGCCTCCTCCAGCACGGCGAGCCGCTCCGGGACGTAGCCGGGGCCGTCGATGTTGGCGTGGCAGATGGTGAAGTCCTGGACGGCGCAGACCGACTGCGGGCAGGACGCGGTCTCCTCGCGGTGCGCGAACTCCAGCAGCGACACCGCCTCGGACATCGCGGCCTCGCCCTGGTGGCGCTTGTTGAGCAGGTTCTGCAGCCGCCAGTGCCGCAGGAACACCTCCACCCAGGGCAGTCCCAGCGCCCGCGCGGAGGCCAGCGCCTCCGGGAACACCGCGTCCAGCTGCTCGTTGCGGCCGTCCACCGCGTGCCCGACGATCTCGGCGATCGCGTCGGCCAGCCGGTGCTGGCCGGACTCGGCGAGCTGCCGGTGGGTGTCGTGCACCCAGGACCAGATGTCGGTGGTCATCGTTCCTCGTCCCCCTGCGGAAGGTCTGCGGTGTCCGCGATGTCGGTGGAGATGGTGTCGGGCACCGCCGACAGGCCGGCGGCCGGGACGGCGGCGGTGAGCGCGGCCACCGCGGTGGAGATCCCGGACAGCGCGGCCCCCAGGTCGCCGGCCGCGGAGCCGGAGGCCGCCGCCATGATGACCTTCAGCGAGCGCAGCAGCGCGGCGGCGGTGGCCGCCCCGGTGTGCCCGTCCCGGTAGGCGGCCAGCAGGTCGCGGACGGCGGGCGAGGCCAGGTTCAGGTAGAGCCGGGCCCTGACCGCGCCATCGGTGCGGGCGGTGAACGCCCGCGCCAACTGGAGGGCGGCGGACGGGATCCGGGCGTCCGCCCGGTCGTCCTCGATCCGCGCCTTGAGCTCGGCCTCGCGGTCCGGCACCAGCACCAGCGGCAGGCCGGGCGGGTCGAACCTGGCGGGCACCAGCTGCTCGCCGTCCTCGGTCAGCGCGGCGGTCAGCCACGCCTGCTGCTCGGCGGGCAGCGGCACGTCCGGGGCCCGGAACAGCTCCCGGTTGCCGCTCTCGCTGCCCAGCTCGACGATCCGGCAGTCCCGCAGCCGGGCGTAGCGGCGCAGGAACGGCAGCACCGCGTACCGGTCGCCGCGGGCGATCGGCACCTGCATCGCCCGGTAGAGCATCTCCTCGAAGCCGCCGCCGCTGCCCAGCGCCACGTGCACCGCGCCGGAGCCGGCGGCCCGCAGCGCGCCGGCGGTCAGCTCGCCCTGCGAGGTCGGGACCGGGACGTCGTCGGCGAGCAGGGTGAACAGCCGGTCGTCGCAGAGCGCGGCGCCCAGCAGGTCCTGGCCGTGCCGGGCCAGGATGCGCCGCCAGGCGGCCGGGTGCAGCCGGGCGGTCTCGTACAGGCCGTCCACGATGGCGTCGGCGAGCGCCTGCTGGAGCGCCCGGTAGTGCTCGTCGCGCTGGAGGTCCTCGCGGCTGGCGGTGGGGGTGAGCCGGGTCGACTCGACCACGCCGCCGATGAACCCGGCCCAGCTGGGCAGCAGGTCGCGGGCGTCGTCGGCGAGCAGCATGCCGCGCAGGTAGACCGCGAGGTCCCGGTTGTCGCTGGACCCGTAGGTGCCGCCGTCCTGCACCCAGAGCAGCCCGACCGCGTCGGTGCGGCCCTCGACGGGCGCCACCGGGAAGGCGGTCAGCGGCTCGAAGCTGCGGGAGAACGCGGCGGCGAACCGCATCCGGTGCAGGTGCGGCGAGCCCGGCACGTCCTGCCGCCAGGGCACCACCACGTCGTTGACCGGCTCCTCGTCCGTCCCGACGTGGACCGGGATCGGCAGCAGCACGCAGTACCGGGCCAGCACCTCCCGCAGCGCCTGCTCGTCCGCGAGGTGCGCGTGCTCGGCCTTCAGCCGCAGCCGGACCACCGTCCCCGGCCCGGACCGCGCCGGGGCCGGCTCCACGCTGTACTGCTCGCCGCCCCGGCTGCGGTAGGTGTGCGCGGCCGACGGCTCGCGGTGCGAGGCGGTGGTGACGGCCACCTCCTCGGCGACCGAGAACGCCGAGAGGAAGCCCAGGCCGAAGGCGCCGATCAGCTCCTGGTTGCCGGTCAGGTCGCGCAGCATCCGGGTGTAGCCGGTGCCGACGGTCGCCAGGTACGCGTGGATCTCCGGCTCGGTCAGCCCCGCCCCGTTGTCCTCGATCGCCACCGTCCGCGCCGCGGTGTCCCCGCTGACCCGGATCAGCGGGCGGTACTCCCCCTCCGGGTCCTCCAGCTTCCGCCGGGTGTGCGAGTCGTGGGCGTTCTGCACCAGTTCGCGCAGCGCCACCAGCGGGGTGGAGTAGAGGTGGGTGGCGAGCACGCCGACCAGGCCGCCGAGGTCGACCTCGGTGGTGCGGAGATTCGCCGAGTTCTCGGCGGCGGGGAATTCGGCGCCACTTCCGTCGGCACCGGAAGCGGGGGGAAGGCCATCAGACATGAGGCCACAGTGTGCCAGTACGACAATCGGGCGACCACTGTTTTCCGATGTCCGGTTCCTGTCGATCCTCGGTCAACTCGCCGTTGACGCGCGGAACTCGCCGACAGCCCGCGCCGGACGGTGAACTCCCTTGTCAGGACGGTGTTCCACGCATCCGGCCGGTCACCGCGGGTTCCCGGACTATTCCCCGGGAGTGACACCTTCGAGCGAACCCGCGTGCCCGCACTGGAACCCGAACGGCCCAGTGGGCAATCCTGATGACGCGACGCCAGGAACCGACGCGAACGGGGCGGCCACCCCGCAGCGTCACATTCGCACCAGTTAGCAGGGAGACCACCGTGTCCCGTATTCGCGCAGCCGCCGTCGTCACCGCCCTCGGGGCGTTCCTCCTCGCGGGCGTCGGCACCGCCGCCGCCGACAACGGCGCCGGCGCCGACCACGCCTCCAACAGCGGCGTGGTCAGCACCATCGGTTCCGGCAACATCGTCGGCCCCGTCCACGGCAACGCCAACGCCACCCAGCAGACCGCGACCGGCTCCGGCGCGAGCAACCAGAACAACACCCTCGGCGTGACCGACAACGCCGGCGGCGTCGGCGCCCTCCAGTCCAACGCCAACCTGGCGCACACCGTGTACTACCCGTTCGTCCTCTACTAGGCCCCCCTTTTCGGATCCTGCCGACCGCGACAGCGCTCCCACGGCCGCCCCGGGCACCGCGCCCGGGGCGGCCGCGCGGCCGCCCGGCCTGCTCGCGCCCGGTCCCGGCAGCCATGGACACCGGAAGCTACCGGCGATTAACTTGGCTGCGCGACCAGCCGCCGCCGAAGGGAGCGCACCGTGCGCCGCACCGTGTACAACGAGGACCACGAAGCGTTCCGGGAGACCATCCGGGACTTCATCGCCAACGAGGTCGTCCCGGTCTACGAGAGCTGGGAGGAGGCCGGCCACCCGCCGCGCGACTTCTACCGCAAGCTCGGCGAGCTCGGCGTGTACGGCATCGAGGTCCCGGAGGAGTACGGCGGCGCGGGCGAGACCGGCTTCAAGTACCAGGCGGTGATCTACGAGGAGACCGCCCGCGCGGGCGTCACCTTCGGCTCCTCGGGCGTGCACACCGGCCTGGTGCTGCCGTACCTGATGGAGTACGCCTCCGAGGAGCAGAAGCGGCGCTGGCTGCCGGGCTTCGTCTCGGGCGAGATCATGACCGCGATCGCGATGACCGAGCCGGGCGCGGGCTCCGACCTGGCGGGCATCGCCACCACGGCGAAGCTGTCCGCGGACGGCACCCACTACGTCCTCAACGGCGCGAAGACCTTCATCACCGGCGGCGTGCTGGCCGACCTGGTGCTGGTGGTCTGCCGCACCGCCCCGTACGACCCGGCGGACCGCCGCGCCGGCCTGTCCATCCTGTGCGTGGACACCGCGTCCGAGGGCTACGCGGTCGGCCGCAAGCTGCAGAAGATCGGCCTGCGCACCTCGGACACCGCGGAGCTGTCCTTCTCCGACGTCAAGGTCCCGGTGGAGAACCTGCTCGGCGAGGAGGGCCGGGCGTTCTCCTACCTGACCCACAACCTGGTGCAGGAGCGCCTGGCGATCGCCGTCGGCGCGTACGCCTCCGCGGCGGCCGCGGTGCAGTTCGCGGTGAAGTACGTCAAGGAGCGCAAGGTGTTCGGCAAGGCCGTCGCCGAGTTCCAGAACACCAAGTTCTCGCTGGCCGACTGCCAGGCCCAGGTGCTCGCCCAGCAGGCGATGGTCGACCAGGCGCTGGAGCTCTACCAGAACGGCGAGCTGACGGTGGCGGACGCCGCCGCGGCCAAGCTGTTCTGCACCGAGTCGGCCTCCGAGGTGATCGACAGGTGCCTCCAGCTGCACGGCGGCTACGGCTACATCCTGGAGTACCCGATCGCCCGGCTCTACACCGACAACCGGGTGTTCCGGATCTACGGCGGCACCAGCGAGGTCATGCGGACGATCATCGCCAAGTCGCTCGGCCTGTAACCGCGGGCACGGCGGAGGCGGGCACCCGGCCGGGTGCCCGCCTCCGGGCCGTTCCACCACCCGCTCGGTCGGTCGGTCGACGTCAGTTGACGCTGCTGCGCCAGGCCTCCCGTCCGGCCGCCGAGGCGGCCCTCGCCTGGTGGAAGGTGCGCTGCGCCATCTCGGCGGGGTGGGTCTCCAGGGTCCGCACCCAGCCCCGGCCCGCGCTCACCAGGGCGGCGCAGACCAGCGCCGTCCCGGCCAGTGCGACGACGGCGCCGATCCCGGTGAGGCCCGCGCCGACGGTGAGCATGCCGCGGTTCACCTGGAAACCGCCGACGGTGAATTTCTGTTTGGTCGCCATAGGGCCACCATCGGCCCGCTCCCCCGGCCCCGCACGCCGAGCGGGCCGTCCCTTAACCCCTGCGCGTGATCCAGCGCGCGACACGCGCGGGCCCCCGCCTAGGGTCGGCCGCGGGGCCCGGTCGGCGGGCCCGGTGGTGCGGGGGCCCGACGGAGGAGAACGCGATGACCGAGCAGCCGACCCGGATCGACCTGAACGCCCTGGCCGAGGAGCACGCCGCCAAGGCCGCCGCCAGCCCGCACGGCCGCAGCGCCCACCTGCTGCTGCACGACGGCGTGCTGCGGCAGACCGTGATCGCGCTGCGGGCGGGCGCGGTCCTGGACGAGCACAACGCCCCGGTCGCCGCCAGCCTGCAGGTGCTGCGCGGCCGGGTCGCGCTGACGGTGGCGGGCCGCCGCCAGGAGGCCGGTCCGGGCGAGCTGCACACCGTCCCGCAGGAGCGGCACGGCCTGGTCGCCCACACCGACGCGGTGGTGCTGCTCACCGCCGTCACCGCCTGACGCCCGGCGCCCCTCGCCCCCGCCCGCCTCCGGTCCCGTCCGCCTTCGAGCCGCGCCCGCCTCCGGCCCCGTCCGCTCTCCGGCCCCCGTCAGCCCCCGGCCCGGCCCAGCACGTCGCCGGAGACCAGGGAGAGGCCGCGCAGGTAGTCCTCGCCGCTCGGCGCCAGTTCGGGGCCGATCATCCACTGGGCGGCCTGCCCGAGCAGCAGCGACTGGTAGAAGACGCCCCGGGCCAGCTCCTCCGGGGTGTCCGCCACCTCGCTCCGGCCCTGGAACAGCGCGGCCAGGCCGAGCCGGCCGTCCTTCTGCGCCGCGGCCAGCCGCTCGGGCAGCCCCGGCAGGTGGTCGAGCTGCCCGAGCAGCTCGAACTGCACCGTCCACAGCCCGCGGTGCTCGGCGAAGCTGTCGCGCACCGCGTTCCAGGCCCGGACGAAGCGCTCCTGCGGGTCGTCGACCTCCGCGGCGGTGGTCAGGGCCGCGCCGATCGAATCGCCCCACGTCTCCATCGCGCCGATCAGCGCCTCGATCAGCAGGGCGTCCTTGGAGCCGTAGTGGTAGCCGATCGCGGCCAGGCTGACGCCCGCGCCGGTGGCGATGTCCCGGGCGGTGGTGCGCCCGTAGCCCTTCTCTTGCAGGCAGCGGGCGGCGCTGGCCAGCAGGTCCTCACGATTTCCCATGCCCCGATGCTAGCCCGTCCAAGACGGATGTCTTGCGCGCACGTCTGAAACGATTGAATTAGACGCTTGTACTAGACAGGCGTGCAAGACGTCCGTACAGTCGCCGTCATGACCACCGACGACCGCACCACCCACCGCGCCGGCCGCCGCGCCTGGCTGGGCCTGGCCCTCCTGCTGCTCCCGACCCTGGTCCTCGCCATGGACATGGGCGTGCTGTTCTTCGCCGTCCCCTTCATCGCCACCGACCTGCACCCCAGCGGCACCCAGCAGCTGTGGATCATGGACATGTACTCGTTCCTGCTCGCCGGGCTGCTGATCCCGATGGGCGCGCTGGGCGACCGGATCGGCCGGCGCAGGCTGCTGATCGGCGGCACCGCCGCCTTCGCGGCCGCCTCGCTGGTCGCCGCCTGGTCGGACGGGGCGGGCCGGCTGATCGCCGCCCGGGCGCTGCTCGGCATCGCGGGGGCGGTCTTCGGGCCCTCCACGCTGGCCCTGATCCGCAACATGTTCCCCGACCCCAAGCAGCGGCAGGCCGCGATCGGCGCCTGGAGCGGCGTGATGATGGCCGGCGCCACCCTGGGGCCGGTGATCGGCGGACTGCTGCTCGACCACTTCTGGTGGGGCTCGGCCTTCCTGATCGCGGTGCCCGCGATGCTGCTGGTGATGGTCCTGGCCCCGGTGCTGCTCCCCGAGTACCGCGCCCCGCGGCGGGGCCGCTTCGACCTGCTCGGCGCGGCCCTCTCGATGGCCGCCGTGCTGCCCGTCGTCTACGGGATCAAGACGCTCGCGGTGGACGGCTGGAGCCCGCGGCCCGCGCTGGTGCTGGCCCTCGGGCTGCTGGTCGGCGCCGCCCTGGTGGTCCGGCTGCGGACGGCCGCGGACCCGCTGATCGACGTCACCCTGTTCCGGATCCGCACCTACACCGGCGCGATCACCGTCAACACCATCGCGATGTTCGCCATGATGGGCTTCACCCTCTTCACCTCCCAGTACCTCCAGTTGGTCAAGGGCTACAGCCCGCTCGCCGCCTCGCTCTGGGCGCTGCTGCCCAGCGTCGGCGTCGGCGCGGCCGTCGGCGGGTTCGGCGCGCTGGCCGGCCGGGTGCGGCCGGCCGTCCTGCTGGTCGCCGGGTTCCTGGCCGCCGCCGCCGGGTTCGTCGCGATGGCCCTGGTCGGCCCCGGCTCCTCGCTCGCCCTCCCGCTGGTCGCCGCCGGCGTGATCGCGGCGGGCTCGGTCGGCACCATCAGCATCACCGGCGAGATGGTGCTCTCCGCCGCCCCCGCCGACCGGGCCGGCGCGGCCGGCGCCACCTCCGAGACCGCCCAGGAGCTCGGCAGCTCGCTCGGCATCGCCCTCCTCGGCGCGGTCGGCGCGGCGATCTACCGCTCCCGGATGGCGGACGCCGCCCCCGACGCCGCCCGCGACACCCTCGGCGGGGCCGTCACCAGCGCCGCCCGGCTGTCCGGCGACGCCGCCGACCGGCTGCTGACCACCGCCCGCGACGCCTTCGCCGACGGCATGCACGTCGCCGCGGTGGTCGGGGTCCTGGTGATGCTCGGCGCCGCGCTGGCCGCCCACCTGCTGATGCGCCACCTGCCGGTGCCCGGCACGGCGGACGCGGAGCCGGCGGAGAAGGCGCTCGCCGCGTAGGCGCGCGGTCGCGCCCGACCGGGCGCGGGGAACCGCGCGAGCGGGCCCGAACGGACCGCGGGGCCGCGACGGAACGGCAGGCCACTGCCCTTCCCGCGGCCTCACCGGCGTCCACCCGCCGCCGCGCGCGGCCCCTCGCGCTTCCGGTCCGTCCGTGCGTGCCGCTCCCGCTCGGCCTAGGGTCGCGGTATGGCGGCGGAGGACGCGGGGCCGGAGGAGCAGCCGGAGGAGCTGGACTACCGGTTCACCCTGGCCAACGAGCGGACCTTCCTGGCCTGGATCAGGACGGCGCTGGCGCTGCTCGCGGGGGCGGTGGGGCTGGACCAGTTGACGCCGGACCTGGCGCCGGTGCCGGTGCGGGTGGTGCTCTCGGTGCTGCTGGCGGTGGGCGGGGCCGGGCTGGGGGTGGCGGCCTACCGGCGGTGGGTGCGGGTGGAACGGGCGATGCGGGCGGGCGGTCCGCTGCCGGCGACCCGGATCATGCCGGTGCTGACGGTGTGCGTGGCGCTCGCGGCGGCGGTGTTCTCGGTGCTGATCGTCGGCTGGTCGCGGTGAGCGCCGCCCCGCGCGATCCGGGCCTCCAGCCGGAGCGGACGCTGCTGGCCTGGAGCCGCACCGCGCTGGTGCTGGCCGCGGACGCGCTGCTGGTGCTGCGGACCGGCTACCTCCGGGGGTCGCCCGGACTGGCGGCGCTGGGCGGGGTGTTGGCGCTGGCGGCGGCCGGGCTGTACGCGCACGGGGTGCGGCGGCGCGGTGCGGTGGAACACGATCCGCACATTTCGGCGGGCCGGTGGTGGATGCGCGGGCTGACCGCGACGGTGGTGCTGGCGGCGGGCGGGACCGCCTGGTCGGTGCTGGTGAACACGGGTAGATGAGGCCCCGGGGGCGGTTTCCGGGGCCGGACGGGTGGTGCAGACCACATGACTCGGATCACCTGTTTTTCGGCGGCTGTTTGCCGACCGGTGTATACGTTCGCCGACAAGGCCAGGCATACTGGCCGAGTCGGGCGTTCCGTCCGACCCAGACGTCACAGCGAGAACTTCCATGAAAGGACCGGTGGTCAGGGATGTTCCGTAACGGTCTTGAGCCCTGGCACATCATCATCGTCCTGGTGGTGCTGGTCCTGCTGTTCGGCTCGAAGAAGCTCCCCGAGATGGCCCGCGGTCTCGGCAAGTCGATGCGCATCCTGAAGGCCGAGACCAAGGCCCTGCGCGAGGACGACGCCCCCGTCGAGGCCCAGAACGGCACCGCCGCCTCGCAGGCCGAGCAGGTCCGCCCGGCCGTCGAGCCGGTCGTCGTCACCAAGACGACCGAGACGACCACGAAGTCGACCACGGCCTGACGCCGCGTCGGCCCCCGGCCGACCCGCCCGCCGTACCGGAGCCCCCGGCCCGTCGCCCCGACGGACCGGGGGCTCCGGCGTGTCGCCGCACCCGGGTGGCTGACCGTTTTGTTCTGGTATCTCCTGGTATTCACCTGACGGCGGATCACCTGGGAGGCACCGGATGGCGGCGGACCCGTCGGGCGATCGGGAACTCGCGGAGCTGCGCGAACGGATCGCCGTCCTGGAGCACCGGGAGCACCGGGAGCAGGGGCCGCCCCGGCGGGAGCACCACCGGGTGCGGTCCTTCTTCGCGGTGCTGCTGATCGTGCTGGCCGCGGTGCTCACCCCGCTCGGGGTGGTCGCCGCGTGGAGCAAGTCGCAGGTGACCGACACCGGCCGGTTCGTGTCGACGATGGCGCCGCTGGCCTCCGACCCGTCGGTGCAGAACGCGCTCACCGACCGGGTGACCACCGCGGTGATGCAGCAGCTGCCGATCACCGACCTGCTGAACGACGTCGCCCCCGCCGACCGGCCGCTGCTGGACGCCGCGCTGGGCCGGCTGGGCCCCGCGCTGACCAGCGGGCTGACCGGGTTCGTCCACGACCAGGTGCTGCGGTTCGTGCGGTCCGACGCCTTCGCCACCCTCTGGACCGGCGTGCTGCGCAACGCGCACGCCGCGTTCGACAAGGTGCTGACCGGACAGGGCGGCGGGGCGGTGCAGGTGCGGGGCGACACCGTCAGCCTGGACCTGGCGCCGGTGATCGCCGCGGTGAAGGACCGGCTGGTGGCCAACGGGCTGGGGCTGGCCTCGAAGATCCCGGAGGTGCACACCGACTACACGCTGGTGCAGTCGGACGCGGTGCGGAAGGCGCAGACCGGGCTGCGGGTGCTCGACCTGGCCGGGTTCTGGGTGCCGGTGCTGGCGGTGCTGTGCGCGGTCGGCGGGGTCCTGCTCGCGGTGCGGCCCCGCCCGGCCACCGTCGGGGCGGCGCTCGGGATGGCCGCCGGGGCGGTGCTGCTGGGCGCCGGGCTGAGCGTGTTCCGGACGGTCTACCTGGACAAGCTGCCCGCCGACGTCGACCAGGCCGCCGCGATGGCGGTGTACGACACCCTGGTGCGCTACCTGCGGGCGGGCATCCGGATGGTGCTGGCGCTGGGCGTGGTGATCGCGCTGGCCGCCTGGCTGACCGGGCCCGGGCGGCGGGCCGGCCGGGTGCGGCGGCTGTGGGGCTCCGGCCTGGGCGCGGTGCGGCAGGCCGCCGAGGGGCTCGGCCTGCGGCTGGGCCCGGTCGGCCGGTTCGCGCACCGCTGGAAGTCCTGGCTGGGCTGGGGCGCGGTCGTCGCCGCCGCCGTCGTGCTGCTGACCTGGAGCTACCCGACCGCGGCCGTGGTGCTGTGGATGGCGCTGGTGCTGCTGGCCTTCCTGGCCGTGCTGGAGTTCCTGGACGCACCCGCCGACGCCCCCGCCGACGGCTCGGCCCGGCCGCCCGCCGGACCGCCGGGACCGCCCGGACCGGCGGCCGGTCCGCCCGCCGACGAGAAGGCCGCACCGGCGTGAGGGAGGCGGCCCGGACGTACCTCGCCCTGCTGGGCGGCCCGGTGCTGCTGCTGACGGCCTACTTCACGGTGCCGCTGGGCTGGTTCGGGCCGCACCACGCGGCGGTCAGCTGGGCGGTGTTCGGCACGCTGCTGGCCGTGCTCGGCGTCGGGCTGCTGCGCGAGGCGCGGATGCAGGTGCTCGGGCGGTCCCGGCACCCGGCGCCGCGGATCCTGACCCTGCTGTGCGGCGCGCTGGTGGTGTTCGCCGCCGCCTACCTGGGGATGTCCCGGCAACCCGGCGAACTGGACGGGCTGATCACCAAGGTCGACGCGCTGTACTTCACGGTGATCACCATGGCGACCGTCGGGTACGGCGACATCCACCCGTCCGGGCAGGCCGCCCGGATCGTGGTGATGCTCCAACTGCTGTACACCTTCGTCTTCCTGACCACCGGGGTGACCGCGCTGACCCGGCAGGTGAAGACCCGGGCGGTACGGCGGGCCCGGCACGAGGAGTAGCGCGGGTCAGTCGTCCTGCTGGGAAGCCTGGGCGTGCACCGCGGCGACCAGGGCGCCGAGCCGGACCTGCCAGCCCGCCAGCAGCGGGGCCGCCGCGGCCTTGTGGCGCTGGAGGTCGCGGACCAGCTTCTGGGCGTCCTTGAGGGAGTCCTCGGCGTCGGACGGGTGCCGGTCGTTGACGGCCCGGGTCGCCTCGTCCAGCAGCCCGGTCAGGTCGTCCTGCTTGTCCCGGTCCCTGCTGAACTCGGCCTGCGCCACGTCGGCCCGCAGCTGGGCGAGCTGGCCGACCAGGGCGCCGCCCTTGGGCGACGTGGAGGGCTTGGGCGAGGTGCTGGGCTTCCCGGACGCGGACGTCGACGGGGACGGGGAGGCCGACGGCGACGGGGACCGCGACGGGGGCGGGGCCGCGGTGGTGGCGGCGGCGGCCGTCGGCGCGGGGGTGGACGCGGCCGCCGGGGCCGGGTCGCCGCCGCCGCTGAGCGAGAACGCGACGATGCCCGCCACGCAGACGAACACCGCCGCGCCGACGCCCGCGTACACCAGCGGGTTGCGGCCGTGCCGGGGCGCGGGCTCCTCCTCCGCGAAGCGGGACGGGGAGAGCAGCGGGGCCGCCACCGGCGGCAGCACCGAGGTGCGCTGCGGCTCGGCCCACGGCTGCTGCGGCTGCGGCTGCGGCGGGTACGGCTGCTGCGGCGGGGCCGGGAACGGCGGCGGGGCGGCGGGGAAGGCGGTCGCGGGGACGGGCGGCAGCACCTGGGTCGCGCCGCCGAGCAGCTCGGCGGCCCGGTCGACCGGCCCGGCCGGGACGGCGGCCAGCAGTTCGGCGGCGGCGGACCGCGCGTCGGCGGGGCGCTCGTCCGGGTGCTTGGCCAGCAGCCGGAGGATCGCGGCGTCCAGCGCGGGCGGCACGTCGGGGCGGTGCGCGGAGACCGGGAGCGGGTACTCGGTGACGTGCTTGAAGGTCACCGCGACCGGGGTGTCGGCGGTGAACGGCGGGGCGCCGGCCAGCATCTCGTACAGCACGCAGCCCACCGCGTACAGGTCGGCGCGGCCGTCGACCTGGCCGGCGGTGGCCTGTTCCGGGGAGAGGTAGGCGGCGGTGCCCAGCACCGAGGCGGTCTGGGTGAGCTGCTGGCCGGCCGAGGAGCCGGCCCGGGCGATGCCGAAGTCGACGACCTTCACCCCGCCGTCCCGGGTGATCATGATGTTGCCGGGCTTGATGTCCCGGTGCACCAGGCCCTGGGCGTGCGCGGCGGCCAGCGCGTCCAGCACCGCGGCGGCGGTGCCCACGGCGCGCTCCACCGGCAGGACGCCCTGCTCGGCGATCACCCGGCCCAGGGTCGCGCCGTGCACCAGCTCCATCACCAGGTACGGGGAGCCCTGGTCGACGCCGGAGTCGAAGACCGTGACGATCCGCGGGTGCGCCAGCAGCGCGGCCGACCGGGCCTCGCGGGCGAACCGCTCGGCGAACCGCGGGTCGTCGGCCAGGCCGCCGTTGAGCACCTTGACCGCCACCGGGCGGCCCAGCTGGTGGTCCAGGGCGCGGTACACCGTGGCCATGCCCCCGACGCCGAGGATCTCGCCGAGCTCGTAGCGCCCGTTCAGTGCGCGTCCGATCATCGGATGTTCCCTCCACCTCGGTCCGGCAACCCGTGAACCATAGCGGGCCCGGCCGGGGCCGGTTCAGGGGCGCTGGACGAGCAGGGCGGCGGTCAGGGCGGCCAGGGCGGCGGCGAGCAGCGCGCGGGCCCCGCGCGGCGGGCCGCTGCCCAGGGTGCGGCGGGCGGCGCGGGCGGCGGCGCGTTCGGCGGCGGGCGAGGTGCGGGGGAAGGTCATCGCGAGCTCGCCCGGAGGTGCGGTCGGTGGGTCACCGTGGCTCCAGGGTGTTCGGGCGGTACGGGCGGGCCGGGCTCCGGACGGACGGTGGACCCGGGGGAGCCCGGCCGCCCGTCCGGAGCGGTTCCCCGACCGGCGGCGGACCCGGGGGAGTCTTCGGCCGGTCGGAGCTGTCCCGGACGGACGGGGCCCGGGGGAGCCCGTCGTCCGTCCGGAGTCTCGGTGTCAGTCCTGGCCGCTCCCCCCGTCGGACGGCCGGTCGGATCCGGTGCGCCCCCACCGGCCGGTCGGGAACGACGGCCAGGACGGGGCGGACGGGCCCGGGGCGCTCGACCGGCCCGGGGCGGTCGAGGGCCTGCCGCGACCCTCCCCGCCCGGCTGGTCCCAGCCGTGCGCGGCGAGCAGCGCGCAGAAGCCGGCCACCTTCTCCGGGGCGCCGGCCGCCTTCAGCAGCTCGGCCAGCTCCGGGACGACGGCCGCCTCCCGGGGCCGGCTGCCGGACGCGACCCGCCCGGCGAAGCCCTCGCACAGCCGCACCAGGTCCGGCAGGTCGGCCGGGCCGGTGGCGGACGGCGCGGGGGGCCGGGTCGGGCTGCCGCCCGGGCGGGGGGCGCCCGTCGGCGGCCGGCCGGTGCGCTCGGCACCGGGGCTCCCGGACGCGGTGGCGGGCGCGGGGGTGGACGGCGCGGGCGCGGGCGCGGTGCCGGTGGCCGTCGGGGACGGGGACGGGGCGGGGCCGCCCAGGGCCTCCGGCAGCCGGCCGTGTCCGGCCGCGACCGCGACGCCGCCCACGGCGGTCACCCCCAGCGCGACGGCCACGGCCTTCGCGCTGAGCGCCCGTGCGAGCGCGGTGTCCGCCATCTTCCGTCTCCGGTACTGCGTCGGGGCCGACTGGTGACGAGCCTGCCGGAACGCGGCCACGGCCTCCTCCTCGCCGGGCAGCGGGCCGTCGCCGGCCGCCCCGCCCGTCGCGGCGGCGGCGAGCAGGGCGGCGAGCTCCGGCCGTCCGGGCGCGGACCGCCGTCCGGCGGAGGGGTCCTGACCGGCCTCCGGGTCGACCGTGGCGCCGCCGAGCAGTTGCTCGGCGGCGGCGCGATCGATCCGGCGGGATCGGTTGGTGCTCATCTCATGTCCTTCAGCGTCGGCACCTGCGCCGGTGTCACACCCCGCGCGGAAACTTTTTCCCCGGCCGTTCCCCCGGCCGTCCCGGCAGTCGTCCCACCTGCCGTCCCACCTGCGACTCCACCCGCTGCTCCACCGGCCGCCCGGCGGGGCACCCCGGCCGCCGCTCCCCCGCTCTGCTCCAGCACCCGGGCCAGCCGCTTGAGCCCGCGGTGGGCGGCCATCCGGACGCTGCCGGAGCGCTTGCCGAGCACCTTCGCGGCGCTCTCCGCGTCCAGTCCGAGCACCACCCGCAGCAGCACCGCCTCGGCCTGGTCGGGCGGCAGCGAGGCGATCAGCGCGAGCGCGTCGGAGGTGGCGACGGTGGCCATCGCCTGGCCCGCGGTGTCCTCGGCGGCGGCCAGTTCGGCCAGGTACTCCACCGGCAGGTCGGCGACCGGTCGGCGGCGCACCCGGCGCAGGTGGTCCATCGCCCGGTTGCGGGCCACCGTCGCGGCCCAGCCGCGGAACCCGTCCGCGTCGCCGCGGAAGCCCGGCAGGTCGCGGGCGATCTGCAGCCACGCCTCGGACGCGATGTCCTCGGCGTCCTCGGCCCGCCCGCCGACCAGCACCCGCAGGTAGCGCAGCAGCCCCGGCTGGACGGCCCGGAACAGGACCCGGAACGCCTCCTCGTCGCCCGCCTGGGCGGCGCGGACGGCCGCGGCGAGGTCGGCCCGCCGGGCGGGCGGACGGTCCGGTCCGGAGGGGCGGTCGAGCCGCTCCCCGTCGTCCGCCCCGTGGTGTTCAGCTCTGTGCACCCGCCACATCATGCGCCATCCGGGGGAACGCTCCCACCGCCGGGGCGCGGCCCGGCCGGTGACGGACCGGTGGCGGAACCCGGCCCGCCCGGCGCGGGGCCGAACCGGCCCGACGGGCCGTCAGCCCGGCCCCGTGTCCCGGGCCGCAGGGCCCGAACCGGACCGACCTTCGTCCCGCCGGCCGCTGTCCTTCGCCCGCGGTCCGCCCCCGCCCGCCCGCCATACCGTGCAAATACGGGGCAATCCACCCCGATTCCACCCGTGGACGAGGAGGCCGGGAACCGGCATGCGCACCGCCCAGGAGCTGTACACGACGGGGATCCGCGACCACTTCGCGCCCGCCCTGCGCGGGCTCGGCTTCCAGGGCTGGCGGCACTCCTTCTCGCTGCCCGACCGCGAGCGCTGGGCGGTGCTCGGCGTGCACGCGGTGGTCGGCGACGGGCGGGTCCGGTACACCGTCAACCTGTCCGTCACCGACAAGGCCGCCTGGGATCGGCGCAGCATCCGTCCCGACGCCAACTCCCCCACCGGGCTGGAGCGTTGGCACTCGCACATCGGCGAGCTGCTGCCGGTCGGCGGCGAGGTCTGGTGGGAGGTGGCGCCCGGGCCGCGCTGGCTGATCGCCGTCGAGGACTCGGTGGCCGCCGTCCGCGGCTACGCGCTGCCCGAACTGCGCCGCCGGCTGGCCGCCGACGACCGCGAGCGGTACCTGGGCCAGGCCGAGCTCGACGGCGTCAACGGCGCCCTCGCCGCCGCCCACCTGGCCCGCATCCAGCGCGCCGAACTGACCGGCGGTGCGCTGGAGTTGCACGGCGCGTGGAGTCGGCACGACCCGGCCGCGCAGGCCGTCCTGGCGGGCGCCGCCCGCGGCTTCCTCTCCGTCCGGGACGCCCGCTTCCACACCGTCCGGGCGCTCGACACGCTCGGCCGGACGCTCTGGGAGTTCCGCCGCCCCGAGGACGGGAACCATCCCGGTGCGAGCTGAGTCCCTGTCAGTGGCGGTGCGCCGGAGCACCGGTGCGGCGCACGGGACGAACCGCGGGGGGCGGACATGACGGGGACGACGGTGGCAGCGCACGAGGAACGGCGGCTCGACTGGGACGGCTGCCTGAACGTCCGCGACCTCGGCCTGCTGCCCACCCGGGACGGGCGGCGCACCCGCGCCGGCGCGGTGGTCCGCGCCGACAACCTCGACCGGCTCACCGCCGAGGGCCAGCACGCACTGCTCGAGTACGGCGTGCGCACCGTCGTCGACCTGCGCGACGCCGCCGAGTACCGGCCGCTGCTGCCCGCCCCCGACGGCGTCGACCTGGTCCGCGTCCCGCTCGACGCGCTGGCCGGGCCCGGCTGGTGGGCCCGGTTCGGCGCGCTGGACGGCACCCCGCTCTCGTTCCGCCCCTACCTCGACCACTGCCGGCCGGCCGTCGCCGAGCTGGTCGCCGCCGTCGCCCGGGCCCGCCCCGGCGCCGTCGTGGTGCACTGCGGGGCCGGCCGCGACCGCACCGGCCTGGCCGCCCTGGTCCTGCTCGCCCTGGCCGGGGCCACGCCCGCCGCGATCGCCGAGGACTACCTGCTCTCCGCCGCCAACCTGCGGCCGATGTGGGCGCTCCTCGACCGCCCCGAGGAGGAGGCCGGCATCGCCCGCGTCCTCGCCGACGCCGACACCACCCCCGAGCGGGCGCTGCACGAGGTCCTCGCCGAGTTCGACGCCGAGCAGTGGCTGCCCGCCGGGGACGTCGCCGCCGTCCGGGCCCGGCTGCTGGGCTGAGCCCCGGACCGGCCGGGCAGCGGCTTAATCGCTCGCGGCGCGGCCGGGCGGCGCAGGATACTGCCCGGCATGACGGACTTCTCGCTGTTCGACACCCGCGGCTACCCCACCGTCGACGTCCGCACCGGCTACGCCGGGTGGGTCGACAGCTACGAGAGCACCGTGCCGGACGCGATGGACCTCGACGTACTGGCGGCGCTCGCCGTCCCGCGCTGGGCCGACGCCGCCACCGCCGTCGACCTCGGCTGCGGCACCGGCCGCACCGGCGCCTGGCTGCGCGGGCGCGGCGTCGGCGCGGTGGACGGGGTCGACCTCACCCCCGAGATGCTCGCCCGCGCCCGCGAGCGCGGCGCGCACCGGCGGCTGGTCGAGGGCGACCTCGCCGCGACCGGCCTGGCCGCCGGCGGCTACGATCTGGCCGCCTGCTCCCTCGTCGACGAGCACCTCCCCGACCTCGGCCCGCTCTACCGCGAGGCCCACCGGCTGGTCCGTCCCGGCGGCCTGTTCGTGCTGGTCGGCCTGCACCCCGCCTTCATCATGGCCGCGGGCATGCCCACCCACTACGACGGCCCGGACGGCCCGATCGCCATCACCACCCACGTCCACCTGGTCAGCGACCACCTCACGGCCGGGCTGGCGGCGGGCTGGCGGCTCGCCGAGATGCGCGAGGAGGTGGTCGGCGACCGGTGGACGGCCCTCAAGCCCACGTGGGAGCGGCACCGCGGCCAGCCGGTCTCGGCGGCGTACGTCTGGCGGAGCGAGCAGCCCTAGCAGGAGCGCGGGCGGGGGCGTCCCGGCCGCGCGGCCCGTCACCAGCCGGAGTTCGGGGCGGTCACGACCCGGGTGCGGCCGTCCGCCCGGGCGGCGAGGGCCGCTTCGAGGCGCAGGGCGCGGGCCGGGCCGACCAGGGCGAGCGCCTCGGGGACGGGGGCCCAGCGGTAGGCGTCGAGTTCGCCCGGCGGGAGGGTGATCGGGGTGTCGGCCGGGAAGACGCCCAGGTCGAAGAGGAAGTGGCAGGCGGGGTGGTCGAGTTCGCCGCTCGGGTTGGTCCAGGCGACGGTCAGCAGGTCGCCGGCCTCGCGGTGCAGCCCGGTCTCCTCGTGGAGTTCGCGGGTCGCGCACTGCCGCGGGTCCTCGCCGAGGTCGACGGTGCCGCCGACGAACTGCCAGCCGGGGCGGTAGCCCGGCTTGACGATCAGGACCCGGCCGTCGGGGTCGGTGATCAGGCAGCCCGCGGCGGCGTAGACGCGGTGCAGGGAGGCGAGCCACTCCTCGCGGGAGGCGAACTCGGGGGTGTCGGCCATGGCGCTCCTTCGGCGGGGGCGTGAATCTGCGGCCCCACTCTCCCACCCCCGCCGGGGTGTCCGCCGGGGCGTCTCAGTGCGCCGAGTGCCGTTCCGCGCCGCGGTGCCGGTGGCCCGGCAGGTCGGGGTGGGGGGCGGGCCCGTCGGCCGGGCCGACCCCGGCGGGCACCCGGTGGCCGCCGTGGCCGAACGGCTCGTCGCCGTGGTGGGGGCCGGTGCGGGCGGCGAGGGCGCCACCGGCCTGCGGCGGCGGGGCGAGGGGCGCCGGATCGGCGGCCATGCCGCGCTGCTCCAGCAGTTCCCGGGCGCCCCGGCGGAGCATCGCCGTCCGGTCGGTCGATCGCTCGGTCATCGTCGATCTCCCTTCATTCCCCCATCAGTCCGACATGCCCGTTATCGACGCGTGTACACCCGGGCGCACCGGTCCCCTTGGCGGAACGGCCGGATCGGGTCGGAGCGGTGTGGGACCATGCCGCGTGGCCACGGTGATACAAGCCGACGAATCCGAGGAGTCCCGGACGACCCCGCCCCCGCCCCCGGCGCGGGCCGGGCGCGCGGACCGCGTCCGCCACCCCGCCGCGCTGATCCGGCTGGTCGCCGGGGTCTGCTGGATCCTGCTGGTGCTGCTGCTGGCCGGCTACGCCCGGTCCTCCGTCTTCGGCCTGGACAGCGACGTGGCCCGCGGCCTCGACCTGCTGCCCTGGCCGCCCGCCAAGCTCACCGCCGCGCTGTGCGGCGCCGCGCTGCTCACCGTCCCGCTCGGCTTCGCCGTCGACCGGGTGCTGCGCGCCGACGGCCGCCGGGTCGCCGACGCCGTGCTGGCCGCCGTCCTCGCCTACGGCCTCTCGCTCGGCCTGGACCTGCTGGTCGGCGACCTCGCCACCCTCACCCACCCGCTGCCCGTCGGCCCCGGCCGCACCGACCCGGTGTACGGGCACCTCGCGCCGGTGCTGGCCTTCATGACCGCCCTGGGCACCGCCGGGCGGCGGCGCTGGCGCACCGCGCTGGGCGTCACGCTCGGCCTGTCCGGGCTGTCCGGGCTGATCACCGGGTACGCCACCCCGCTGTCGCTGGCGCTGGCCCTGCTGCTGGGCTGGACCACCGCGCACGCCGCCCGGTACGCCGTCGGCGAGCCGGTCGCCTCGCCCACCGAGGGCCAGATCGCCACCGCCCTGGCCGGCTCCGGCGTCCGCCCGGACACCGTGCTCACCCTGGGGACCGGCCGCTACCTGGTCACCCAGCACGACGGCCGCCCCGACCTGGACGTCCACCTGCTCGACCGGTACGCGCAGGCCAGCGGGCTGCTCGGCCACCTGTGGCTGGCGCTGCGGCTGCGCACCGCGCCCCGCCCGCTCGGCCTGCGCCCGCTGCGCGCCGGGCTGGAGCACCAGACCCTGCTCGGCCACGCCGCGTCCGCCGCCGGGGCCCGCACCCGGCTGCCCGTCGCGGTGGTCGAACTCGGCCCGGACGCCGCCCTGGTGGCCTACCGGCGGATCGACGCCCGGCCGTTCGCCGAACTCTTCGCCGAGCCGACCGCGCCCGGCGACGACCCGTCCGACGGTGTCCGGTACGGCGGCCCCTCCGACGGCGGCCCGTCCGCCGACGACCCGTACGGCGACCTCCCCGACGGCCCCACCGATGCCGAACTACGCGACGCCTGGCAGCAGTTGGCGCTGCTCCAGCGGCGCCGGATCGCCCACCGCTCGCTCTCCCCGACCACCGTGCTGCTGGACGCCGAGGGCAGGGTCCACCTGGTCGGGCTGGCCCGCGGCGAGATCGCCGCGAGCGAACTGCTGCTGCGGCTGGACGTCGCCGGGCTGCTCGCCGTGCTGGCCGTGCACGCCGGGCCGGAACGGGCGGTGCGGGCCGCGATCGAGGTGCTCGGGCCCGGCCCGGTCGGCACCGCGCTGCCGCTGCTGCAACCGATCGCGCTGGCCCGCGACACCCGGGCCGCGCTGGCCCGGCACCGGAACCTGACCGCCGACCTGCGCGCCGAGGTGCAGCGCCGGATGCCGCAGGCCACCGCCGTGCCCGTCCGGCTGGAGCGGCTGCGCCCGCGCACCCTGCTCACCGTCGCCGCCTGCGTCGCGGTCGGGTACGCGCTGCTGCAGTTCCTGTTCGGCAGCGACGGCAACCCGATCGCCCTGGTCGCCCAGTCCGACCCGCTGTGGCTGGCCGGCGCGGCGCTCTGGGCGGCGGCCAGCTACCCCGTGGCGACCTTCGCGTTCAGCGGCTTCGTCCCCGAGCAGCTGTCGTTCCGCGCCACGCTGGCCGCCCAGACGGCCGGCTCGTTCGTGAAGGTGGTCGCGCCCGGCGGCGTCGGCGGCCTCGCCCTGAACACCCGCTACCTGCAGTGCGCGGGCATCCCCACCGCGCAGGCGATGTCCAGCATCGGCGTCAGCCAGCTGTTCGGCCTGGTGCTGCACATGCTCCAGCTCGCCGTGTTCAGCGCCCTGGTCGGCGTGGACGGCGCCCCGCCCGGGGCCGAGTCCGCCCCGTCGGCCGGCGGCTGGGTGCTCTGGCTGGCCGGGGCGGCCGGCGCGGTGGTCGCGGTGTCGGTCGCCGCGGTGCCCTCGCTGCGGCGGCGCGCCCAGACCCTGCTGCGGCCGCTGCGCGCCGAGGTGCTGCCGCGCCTGCTCGACCTGGCCCAGCAGCCCGGACGGCTGGCCACCGGGGTGGCCGGGCAGCTGCTGGTGTCGATGTGCTTCGTGCTGTGCCTGTACTGCTGCACCCGGGCGGTCGGCCAGGACCCGGCCTTCAACGCCGTCGCGGTGAGCTTCCTGGCCGGGAACGCGGCGGGCAACGTGATCCCGACGCCGGGCGGCGTGGGCGGGGTCGAGGCCCTGATGCCCACCATGCTGACGTTCACCGGGCACATCGACCACGCCGGTGCGATGGCCTCCGTCGTGCTGTTCCGGCTGCTCACCTTCATGCTGCCGGTGCTGCCGGGCTGGGCCGCCTTCGCCTGGCTCAAGCACCGCCGGGCGATCTGAGCCGAGCCCGGCGGCACCGGGGGCGAGGAGAACGGCGGGCCGAAGGCAGCGGCGGGCCGAAGGCAGCGGCGGGCCGCTACTCCCGGTAGTCCTCGTCCTCCAGCGCGACCTCGCGGACCTGCTCCACCGCGTCGCCCTCGTCCGCGGGTTCCGCGCCCCGCTCGCGCCGCTGCCGCAACACCTCCAGGTCGTCCACCTCCGGCTCGGCCGCCGCCCGTTCCTGGTCGGCGGCCTCCAGCACGGTCGGGGACTGCTCGTCCTGCTCGTCCTCGGGATACTCCGGGTTCTCCGCATTGACACGCATACCGCCAGTATCCGGCCGAACCCCGGGGAACCCGAGCCTTTCCGGCGGCGGGTCCCGAATCCGCCGCCGGGGCCGCCGCCGGGCCGCCGACCGGCCGGGGGCCCGTGCGGGAACCCGTACGGGCGGGCTCAGGACCCGGCGCGGAGCGGCCTCAGGACTGGGCGGGGGCCCGGCGCTTGGCGGACGGGACGACCAGCGGGGTGCCGGTCTCCGGGTCGGGGATGACCCGGCAGGGCAGCCGGAAGACCTCCTCGACCAGCTCGGCGGTGACCACCTCCTGCGGCGGGCCGGCCGCCACCAGCCGGCCGTCGCGCAGGGCGACCAGGTGGGTGGCGTAGCGGGCGGCCTGGTTGAGGTCGTGCAGGACGGCGACCAGGGTGCGGCCCTGCTCCTGGTGCAGGCGGGCGCACAGGTCGAGGACCTCCATCTGGTGCGCGATGTCCAGGTAGGTGGTGGGCTCGTCGAGCAGCAGCAGCGGGGTCTGCTGGGCCAGCGCCATCGCGATCCAGACCCGCTGGCGCTGGCCGCCGGAGAGCTCGTCCACCGGCCGGTCGGCGAGTTCGGCGACGCCGGTGTCGGCCATCGCCTCGGCCACCACCCGCTCGTCCTCGGTCGACCACTGGCGCAGCACGCCCTGGTGCGGGTAGCGGCCGCGGGAGACCAGCTCGGCGACGGTGATGCCGTCCGGGGCGATGGACGACTGCGGCAGCAGGCCCAGGGTCCGGGCGACCTGCTTGGCGGGCAGCGTGGCGATCGACCGCCCGTCCAGCAGCACCTGCCCGGCGACCGGCTTGAGCGTGCGGGACAGCGCGCGCAGCAGGGTGGACTTGCCGCAGGCGTTCGGGCCGACCACCACGGTGAAGGAGTGGTCGGGGATGTCGACGGTCAGGCCCTCGGCGATGGTGCGCTTGTCGTAGGCGAGGGTCAGGTCGCGGCCGGCCAGGCGCGGCTCGGGCTGGGCCATCAAGGGCTCCGTTCGGGACGACGGGACGACGGGGACGACGGGGTGGACGGTACTCGGGCGGCCGGGACCGGCGGGGACGGGCGGTCGGTCACAGGCGTCCGGCCCGGCGCTGGGTGGCGAGCAGCCAGACCAGGTAGCCGCCGCCGAGCACGCCGGTGACCACGCCGACCGGCAGCTGGCGGTCGCCGAACAGGTGCTGCGCGGCGAAGTCGGCGGTGACCAGCAGCGCGGCGCCGGTGCACATCGAGGCGGCCAGGTTGGGGCCCGGCGAGCGGGTGATCCGGCGGGCCAGCTGAGGGGCGGTCAGGGCCAGGAAGTTGACCGGCCCGGCCGCCGCGGCGGCCAGCGAGGCGAGCAGCACGGCGGCGCCCAGCAGCGCGATCCGCAGCCGCTCGGGGCGCACGCCCAGCCCGCTCGCGGCGTCGTCGCCGAGCTCCAGGGCGCGCAGCGCGGGGCCGCAGACCAGCAGCACCAGCGGGACGAGCACGGCCAGCGCGACCGCCAGCGGCCGGGCCTGCTCCCAGCCCCGTCCGTCCAGGCTGCCGGTCAGCCAGAGCACCGCGCGGGCAGCGTCCATCAGCTGGGTGCGGGTCAGCAGGTAGCCGTTGACGCCGGTGAGGATCGCCGCCGTCCCGATGCCGACCAGCACCAGCCGGGCGCCCTGCACGCCGCCGCGCCAGGCCAGCGCGTAGATCAGCACGCCGGTGACCAGGCCGCCCGCCACCGCGCCGCCGGCCAGCGCAGCACTGGAGCCGCCCGCCACCACGACCAGCAGCGCGCCGGTGGCCGCGCCCTGGGTGAACCCGAGGATGTCCGGGCTGCCCAGCGGGTTGCGCACCAGCGTCTGGAACAGCGCCCCGGCCAGCGCCAGCGCCGCGCCGACCAGCAGCGCGGTGGCCACCCGGGGCAGCCGCAGCCGGTTGACGATGAAGTCCTCGGCGACGCTCCCGCCGCCGAACAGCGTCCGCACCACCTCGCCGGGCGCGATCGGGTAGTCCCCGCGCCCGAGCGCCAGCACCCCCACCACCAGCGCCACCAGCACGGCCCCCGCGCAGACCGCCAACGCCCGCGGCCGGTACCGCACCGACCACCCGCCGACCCGCAACGTCCTCACGCCCCGGCCTCCCCGCCCCGCGCACGCACAGCCGCCGCCCGGGTGCCGCCGACCGCCGGCCGCCGGGTCCGAATCCGAATCCGAGTGGGTGTCATGCGCGGGCCTTCCCCCGTCGTGCGAAGTACAGGAAGAACGGTCCGCCGAGGACCGCCGTGACGATGCCGACCTGGAGCTCGCCGGGGCGGCCCAGGACGCGGCCGAGGACGTCCGCGCCGAGCAGCAGGACGGGGGCCAGGACGGCGCAGTAGGGGAGCAGCCAGCGCAGGTCGGGGCCGGTGAGGGCGCGGACCAGGTGGGGGACCATCAGGCCGACGAAGACGATCGGGCCGCACGCGGCGGTGGCCGCCCCGCACAGCAGGGTGACGGCGACGATCGCGGCGGCCCGGATCGCGGCCGGCCTGGCCCCGAGGGCCCGGGCCGCGTCGTCGCCGAGCGCGAGCGCGTTGAGCGGGCGGGCCAGGCCGAGCGCGAGCAGCGCGCCGAGGGCGACGAACGGCAGGATGCCGAGCACGGTGGAGGTCTGGGCGCTGGCCAGCGAGCCGACCGTCCAGAAGCGCATCTTGTCGAGCGAGGCGGTGTCCAGCAGCATCACGGCGCTGACGTACGAGTACAGGGTGGCGTTGAGCGCGGCTCCGGCCAGCGCGAGCCGGGCGGGGGTGGCCCCGCGTCCGCCGCCGACCGCGTACACCAGGACGGAGACCAGGGCGGCCCCGGCCAGCGCCCACCAGACGTACCCGGTGAAGGAGGTGACGCCGAGCACGGCGGCGGCGGTGGCGACGGCGGCGGCGGCGCCGGCGTTGATGCCGAGCAGGCCGGGGTCGGCGAGCGGGTTGCGGGTGAGGGCCTGCATGACGCCGCCGGCCAGGCCGAGCGCGGTGCCGGTGAGCAGCCCGAGCAGGGTGCGGGGCAGGCGCATCCGGTGGACGACGGTGTACTCGGGGGCGTTCGGGTCGAGCAGGCCGTGCCAGACCCCGGCGGGGCTCAGCTGCCGGGCGCCGAGGCCGAGGCTGAGCACCAGGACGGCCAGCAGCACGAGCAGCCCGGCGGCCAGGCCGAGCGCGCGGGGCGAGCCGCGGCGGGCGGGGGTGGCGGCGCCGGGTATCGGGAGGGAGCCGGTGGTGCTCAAGGGTGCTCCGGATCGGTCGGGGACGGGCCGGCGGGACCCCCGGGGGACCCTCCGTACCGGTACTTAGGTTAGGTTAACCTGCGTACGTCCGGCGGCTGCCGCCGGGTGCCCGCACCTCGGCGCCCCCACCGACGTGCCGCTCCGCCCTGCTCCGAACCGCCCGAACCGAGGTACCGCCATGTCGTCTTCCCCCCGCCTGACCCGCCGCGGCCTGCTCGCCGCGGGTGGAGCCACCGCCCTGGGCGCGGTGCTCGCCGCCTGCGGCTCCTCCGGCGACGGGAAGGCGTCCGGCGGGGCCGGGTCCGGCTCGACGGCGGCCGGCGGCCCGTGGACCTTCACCGACGACCGCCCGCAGGCCGTCACCGCGAAGACCGTCCCGAGCCGGGTGGTGGCCTTCACCGGCGCCGCCGCCGCGCTCGCCGACTTCGGCCTGGACAAGCAGCTGGTCGGCGTCTTCGGCGAGACCAGGACCGCCGACGGCAAGGCCGACCCGCAGGCCGGCAGCCTGGACGTGGACAAGGTCGAGATCATCGGCAACGCCTGGGGCGAGTTCTCGATCGAGAAGTACGCGGCGCTGCGCCCCGAGCTGCTGGTGACCCACATGTACGACCCGGGCGCGTACTGGTACGTGCCGGACGAGTCCAAGGACAAGATCCTGGCGCTCGCCCCGCAGGCGCTGATCTCCACCGGCCGGGTGACCATCACCCAGCCGATCGAGCACTACGCCAAGCTCGCCGAGTCGCTGGGCGCGGACCTCGGGGCGCAGCAGGTCGTGGACGCCAAGGCCCGGTTCGAGAAGGCGTCCGAGGAGCTGCGGCAGGCGGTCAAGGCGGCCGGCGGCGTCAAGGTGATGGCCTGCTCCGGCAGCGCCGACCTGTTCTACGTCTCCAACCCGAAGGTCTCCTGCGACCTGATCTACTTCGCCGAGCTGGGCGTGGAGTTCATCCAGCCGGAGAAGACCGACGGCGGTGACTACTACGAGGGCCTGAGCTGGGAGAACGCCGGCAAGTACCCGGCCGACCTGCTGCTGCTCGACCAGCGCTCCACCGCCCTCCAGCCCAAGGACCTGACCGCCAAGCCCTCCTGGGGCCAGCTGCCCGCCGTCAAGGCCGGGCAGATCACCCCGTGGGACGCGGTGCCGCGGTTCTCGTACGCCGGGTTCGCCCCGCTGATCGAGCGTCTGACCGCCGCGGTCCAGAAGTCCCGCAAGCTGAGCTGAAGGACCATCGGATGACCGGCCAGGCCCAGGAGTACGACTTCTTCCCGGCGCACGTGGTGCGCACCCGGCGGCTCGGCCCGACCATGCTGCGGGTCACCTTCGGCGGCGGGGCGCTGCGCGGCTTCGCGAGCGGCGGACGCGACCAGTCCTTCTCGCTCTTCCTGCCGCGGCCCGGCCAGGACGAACCCCTCCTCCCGTACCGGGAGGGCGAGGGCTGGTTCCAGGCGTGGCGGGCGCTCCCGGCGGACGAGCGGGCCGTGATGCGCTCGTACACCGTCCGCGCGCAGCGGACCGAACCGCCCGAGGTGGACGTCGACTTCGCCCTGCACGGCACCGGGGGCGGCGCGGGCGGGACGCCCTCCGGGCCGGCCGCCGGCTGGGCCGCGACGGCGGGGCCGGGCGCGCGGGTGGTGCTGCTCGGGCCGGCCGTCGCCGACAACCGCTCGGTGGCCTTCCGGCCGCCCGCGGGCACCGGCTTCGTGCTGCTGCTGGCCGACGAGACGGCGCTGCCCGCGGCCGGCGGCATCCTGGACCGGCTGCCGGCCGGCACCCGCGCCCTGGTCTGGATCGAGGTCCCGGACGCCGCCGACGTCCAGGACCTGCCCGCCCCGGACGGCGTGGAGATCAGCTGGCTGGTGCGCCCGCCCGGCGCGCCCTCCGGGCTGCTCGACGCCCTGCGCGCGGCCGACCTGCCCGACGGCGCCCCGTACGCCTGGATCGCCGGCGAGTCCGGCACCGTCAAGGAGCTGCGCCGCCACCTGGTGCGCGAACGCGGCGTCGACAAGCGCGCGGTGACCTTCTCCGGCTACTGGCGGCGCGGCGCCTCCGAGGACCGGCTGCGCGAGGAGGCGTACGCCGAGCCGTCCTGACCCGCTCCTCACCGCGGGCCGGTCCGGCCCGCCCCGACCCGCTGCTCCCCGAAGGCCCGCCCGGCACCCCCGGGCGGGCCTTCGGCGTTCCGCCACGGCGGCTTAATGCCCCCTCAGTGTTCTTGCAATCAAGTTGCAATAAGGTGGCACTCGCAACTGACCCTCCGTCGACCGAGAAGGGCTGCTCAGCCATGGGTGCCTACACGCTGCCTGACCTCCCGTACGACTACTCCGCCCTCGAGCGCGCGATGTCCGCCGAGATCCTGGAACTGCACCACTCCAAGCACCACCAGGCGTACGTCAACGGCGCCAACTCGACGCTGGAACAGCTCGCCGAGGCCCGCGACAAGGACCAGCTCGGCGGCCTGGTCGGCCTCCAGAAGACGCTGGCCTTCAACCTCTCCGGCCACGTCCTGCACTCGCTGTTCTGGCAGAACCTCTCCCCCGAGGGCGGCGACCGCCCCGAGGGTCCGCTGGCCGACGCCATCACCGAGCACTTCGGCTCCTTCGAGGCGTTCCGGAAGCAGCTCACCACCGCCACCGTCGGCGTCCAGGGCTCCGGCTGGGGCATCCTCTCCTGGGAGCCGCTCGGCCGGCGCCTGATCGTCGAGCAGGTCTACGACCACCACGGCAACGTCGGCCAGGGCACCACCCCGCTGCTCGCCTTCGACGCCTGGGAGCACGCCTACTACCTCCAGTACAAGAACGTCCGCCCCGACTACGTCACCCGCCTCTGGGACGTCGTCAACTGGCAGGACGTCAGCGCCCGCTACGCCGCCACCCAGGGCTGACCCCCGACGGCCGGGCGGACGGCTCCCCCCGCCGCCCGGCCACCCTCAGGCCCGGCCACCCTCAGGCCCGGCCCGGCCGCCGCGGGGCCCGCCCGGCCAGCGCGGCCGCGCCCAGGAAGGCCGCCGCCGCGACCAGCGCCGCGGCGTGCAGTCCGCGCACCGGTCCCAGCGTGCCCGTCAGGGTCCCGAACAGCGCCACGCCGAGCGAACTACCCGCCTGGCGGGCGACGTTGAACACCGCCGAGGCCGTCCCCGCCACCCCCGCCGGAGCCGCCTCCAGCACCGCGACGGTCGCCGCCACCACGGTCAGCGGCGTCGCCAGACCGGTCGCCGCCAAGGCGAACAGCAGCACCGGGTACGGGGTGTGCGGCCCGACCGCCAGCCAGCCCAGGAACCCCGCCGACCCCAGCAGCAGCGCCCCGGCCATCGTCGGGTACGGCCCGCGCCGGGCCGCCAGCCGGCTGGACAGCGGCGCCGCGAGCAGCCCCATGCCCACCGACGGCAGCAGCGCCAGCCCCGTCGCCCACGAGCCGTAGTGGCGCTCCTGCTGGAAGTGCAGCGTCAGGACGTACAGCATCCCGTAGTACCCGAGGCTGAGCAGCAGGCCGACCGCGTCGACCGCCGCGAGCCGGCCGTCGCGCAGCAGCGCGGGCGGCAGCAGCGGCACCCGGCCGTCCGGGTCCCGCCGCGACCGCCGCTCCAGGCGCAGCTCCACCCGGGCGAACCCGGCCAGCGCCGCCACCCCCACCACGAACGCCGCCGCCACCCACGGCGAGCCCCAGCCCCGCGCAGCGGCCTCGTTCACGCCCCCGACCAGCGCCACCAGGCCCAGCACGCCCAGCAGTTGGCCCGCCGGATCGCCGCGCCGCGCCGACCGCCCCGCCGACCGTCCCTCCGTCGTCGCCGCCGCCGCCGGACCGACGTACCGGTACGTCAGCAGCGCGGCCAGCGCCGCGACGGGCAGGTTCACCCAGAACACCCACCGCCAGCCCAGCCCGGCCACCAGCAGCCCGCCCACCGCCGGCCCCGCGCCGAACGCCACCGCCGAGACCAGCCCCCACACCCCGACCGCCCGGGCCCGCAGCGCACCGTCCGGGTACGCCGCGCGCAGCAGCGCGAACGAGGCCGGCACCAGCAGCGCCGCCCCCGCCCCCTGCGCGAACCTGGCCCCGACCAGCACCGCCCCCGACCCGGCCGCCGCGCAGAGCGCCGAAGCCGCCGCGAACAGCCCCAGCCCCGCCAGGTACAGCCGCCGGTGCCCGAACCGGTCGCCCAACCCACCGCCGAGCAGCAGCAGCCCGGCGAACACCGTGCTGTACCCGTCCACCACCCACTGGAGCCCCGCCGCCCCCACCCCCAGCGAGGCCCGGACGTCCGGCACCGCCACGTTGACCACCGTGACGTCGAGCATCACCAGGAAGTGGCCCAGGCTCAGCGCGACCAGCGGTGGCAGGGCGAGCCGCGCCACCGGCGGCCGGACGGGCGTCCGCGTCATCCGTACGAAAGTCATGACGGCAGTCTCCGCGCGGAACACTTCGCCGCCTGACGAACCGTGCCCGCCCCGGGCCGTCCTAGGCTGGAAGCGTGCCCGCTCCCTCTTCGCCCCCTGCGCCCCCTGCGCCCTCGTTGCCCTCCACCGGCCAGCCCGACGTCGCCCGGGCCGCCGCCCTGTTCGCCGACCCGTCCCGGGCCCGGATGCTCAAGGCGCTCAGTGACGGGCGCGACCTGTCCGGCGCCGTCCTCGCCGCCGAGGCGGGCATCGGCGCGCCCACCGCCAGCGCCCACCTGGCCAGGCTCGTCGACGCCGGACTGGTCACCGTCCGCAGCCACGGCCGCAACCGCTTCTACCGGCTGGCCGGACCCGAGGTCGGTCACGCCCTGGAAGCACTCGCCCTGATCGCGCCCCCGCTGCCGATCACCTCGCTGCGCGACAGCGGCACCACCAACGCGCTGCGCCGCGCCCGCACCTGCTACGACCACCTGGCCGGCCGGCTCGGCGTCGCCCTGATGGGCGCCCTGCTCGAACAGCGCCTGCTCACCGGCCACGACGGCACCCACCACCCGGCCACCGCCGTCCACGACCGCGCCTCCGGCTACGGCCACGACCACCACTACCGGCTCACCGCGTCCGGCCGGACCGCCCTGCACCGGCTCGGCATCGACCTGGACGCCCTGCCGCCCCGCCGCCCGCTGGTCCGCTACTGCGTCGACTGGAGCGAACAGCAGCACCACCTGGCCGGCGCCGCCGGAGCCGCCCTCACCGCCCGCCTGCTCACCCTGGGCTGGCTCCGCCACGGCGCCAGCCCCCGCGTCGTCCACCTCACCCCGTCCGGCACCACCGGCCTCGCCGACTGGATCGGCCTCCGGATCCCCGCCTGAGCCCTCCCCGCCCTTCCCCCGTCCCCTCCGCCGCCCGCCATCCCCTAACGTGGCCCCATGAACGCGGAACCCGACGACGCGGTACGGGAGTTCGAGCGCCACCGGCAGCGGCTGTTCTCGCTGGCCTACCGGATGCTCGGGTCGGCCGCCGAGGCCGAGGACACCGTGCAGGACGCGTACCTGCGCTGGCACGGCGCCGAACCCGGGCAGGTCGCGGCGCCCGGGCCGTGGCTCAACAAGGTGGTCGCCAACCTCTGCCTGAACCGGCTCACTTCGGCCCGGGCCCGGCGCGAGGAGTACCCGGGCACCTGGCTGCCGGAGCCGGTGGCGAGCGGGACGCTCGGGCCGATGGAGCGGGCCGAGCAGCGCGAAGCCGTCTCCTTCGCGGTGCTCACCATGATGGAGCGGCTCTCCCCGCCCGAACGCGCCGCCGTCGTGCTGCGCGACGCCTTCGCCTACAGCCACCGGGAGATCGCCGGCGTCCTGGACTGCACCGAGGCCGCCGCCCGCCAGCTCTACCACCGCGGCCGCAAGCACCTCGCCGACGAGGCCCCGGACCCCGGCCCCGTCGACGCCGAACAGAACGCCGCCCTGCTCGGCCGCTTCCTGCGCGCCGCCTCGGACGGCGCCCTGGACCAGCTCGAACAGCTCCTCGCCGCCCAGGTCGTGGTCTGGTCGGACGGCGGCGGCAAGGTCCGCGCCGCGCTCCGGCCGGTGCACGGCCGCACCAACGCGGCCCGCTTCCTGGCCGGCCTGTTCGAACGGTTCACCGACGGCGTCCGGTTCGAACTCGCCGAGGCCAACGGCAGCCCCGTCCTGCTCGGATGGGAGGGCGGGGACCTCACCTCCGTCGGCGTGCTGGACGCCGGGCCCGACGGCGTGACCGGCATCCGGATCCTGCGCAACCCGGACAAGCTCGCCCACTACGCGCGGCGGCACCGCGCACTGTCACAGAACGGCTGACCGCCCGGTTCCTACCGGGGAGAGCCCCACTGCTGCCCCCGCCCCGGAAGGAACCCGGACCATGAACGACCGCACCGACCTCGCCACCCCCTCCGCCCTCCCCTCCGCCCCCGACCGGCCGCTGCTGGTGACCGGCGCGACCGGCGTCCTCGGCCGCGAGGTGCTGCGCCACGCCCTCGCCACCGGCCGTCCCGTCCGCGCCCTCACCCGGCGCACCGCCCTGCCCGCCGACGCCGACACCGACTGGTGCACCGGCGACCTGACCGCCGGCACCGGCCTGGACGAGGCGTTCGCCGGCGTCGACGCGGTGATCCACTGCGCCAGCGACCCGCGGCACCCGAAGAACGACCTGCCCGCCTTCCGCCACCTGCTGGCGGCCGCCCGGCGGGCCGGCGTCCGGCACGTCGTCAACATCTCGATCGTCGGCGTCGACCGGGTTCCGATGGCCTACTACCGGATCAAGCTCCAGGGCGAGCAGCTCCTCGCCGGGTCCGGCCTCGGCTGGACCAACCTGCGCGCCACCCAGTTCCCGCAGCTCCTGGACGGCATGCTCCGCCCGCTCGCCAAGCTCCCCGCCCTCCCGATGCTCTCCCGCACCCCCGTCCAGCCCGTCCACCCCACCGAGGTCGCCGCCCGCCTCGTCGAACTCGCCCTCGGCGACCCGGTCGGCTCGGCCGCCGACTTCGCCGGACCCGAGATCCACCCCGCCACCGACCTCGCCGCCGACTGGCTCCGCGCCCGCGGCAGCCGCCGCCGCGTCCTGCCCCTGCACCTCCCCGGCCGGACCGGCCGCCTGCTGCGCGAGGGCGCCCTCACCTCCCCCGGGCACGCCTGCGGCACCCGCACCTGGGCCGAGTACCTGGCCGAACGCTAGCCCCCGCCCCGGCCAGCCCTCCCCCCTCCTCCGTCACCGGAAGGCGGGGCGGGCGTCCGCGGCCCAGGCG
Source organism: Kitasatospora sp. NPDC088783 (assembly GCF_044750705.1). Taxonomy (NCBI): domain Bacteria; kingdom Bacillati; phylum Actinomycetota; class Actinomycetes; order Kitasatosporales; family Streptomycetaceae; genus Kitasatospora; species Kitasatospora sp. NPDC088783. The sequence continues at coordinate 606,964 of NZ_JBIVKJ010000004.1, read as the reverse complement.
GCGAAGCTCCGCGCGGGGCGGCCGAGCACCCGCTCGACGTCCGGGCTGACCCGCTGCTCCTCGGCGAGCGGCGAGCCGAGGACGTCGAGGGTGCCGTCGAGCACCTCCTCGGGCATGAAGCGGGCCAGGTGCGCGCGGGCCTGCTGCCGGGTGAGCTCGACGAACGCGACCTCCTCGCCGAGGACTTCGCCGAGCTCCGCCACCTGCTGCCGGGGCGTGACCGCCTCGGGTCCGGTGAGGACGTACACCCGCCCCTGGTGCCCGTCCTCCCGCAGGGCGGCCGCCGCGACCGCCGCCAGGTCCGCGGGGTCGACGACCGGCAGCGCGACGTCCGCGAACGGGGCGTGCACCGTGCGCCGGGCGCGGACGCCGTCGGCCCAGGCGTACGCGTTGGAGGCGAACCCCCCGGCCCGCAGGATCGTGTACGCCAACCCGCTCTCCCGGACCGCGAGTTCGAACTCGCGGAGCCGGGCGTGCGAGACCGCCGCCGGCCGGGTCCCGGTGACCTGTGAGGAGAGCAGCACCACCCGCCGCACCCCCGCCGCCCGCACCAGCTCCAACAGCTCGGCGGCCGGCGCACCGGGGCCGTTGAGCTCGCCGGCCAGCAGCAGGAACAGTGCGTCCGCCCCCTCCAACGCGGGGGCCAGGCTCCCGAAGTCGGCCAGGTCGGCGGCCCGGTGGACGACCCCGGCCGGGAACCCGCCGTCCGGCACCCGCCGGGAGACCGCGGTGACCCGCTCCCCCGCCGCGGCGAGCAGGCCGACCAGCGGACGGCCGACGTTCCCGGTGGCCCCAGTGACAACGATCATGAACGTGCTCCTCAGTCCGTCAGGGCCCAAGTCCCTTGCCTGAGCGGCCTTTTCGGCCACGACCCGAAGCTAGCACCGGAAAGATACTAGGTACCTAGAGGAAACCGACCCCCCGCACCCACCCCCGCCCTACAGTGGGTACCCGCAGCAGAGCGACCGACGAGAGGGCGCACACGGTGGCCACCCGGAACGAACCCACGACGGACCGACCCGCCACCGACCACGGCAGCGCCCAGCCCTGCCCGATCACCCCGGTGCTCGACATCGTCTTCAGCCGCTGGACCACGCCGATCCTCTGGACACTCCACCACTTCGGCCGCCAACGCTTCGTCCAACTGAACCGGAACATCGGCCCCATCACCGCGAAGGTCCTCACCCAACGCCTACGCCAACTGGAACGCGACGGCCTGGTCACCCGCACCTACCACCCGGAAGTCCCACCCCGAGTCGAATACGAGATCAGCGAACTCGGCCGCAGCCTGGCCCCCCTCTTCGCCGCCCTCACCGACTGGTCCCACCACCACCTCCCCGAAGTCGAACGCGCCCGCACCGCCTTCGACACGACCACCCCCTGACGCCCCGGCCCGCAACGGGAAAAGCCCGGACCGCAGCGGACTGCGATCCGGGCTCCGTGGAGCCGCCCACCAGGTTCGAACCCATGGCCTGCGCATGGCAAGACCATGGGCGTTCGTCACACCGACCTCGTCCAGAGGCCTCCGGTCGCGCATGGCCGCACCAGCGGCACCACCCCGACCTCGTCGCCGGCTGCCCCACCGGTGCGGCCGGCGGTGAGGATCCGCTGGGGGCCGCTCAGTCGCGCCAGGCGCCCAGTTGGTCGAGTGCTTCCTGGAGTGGCTCGAACAGGCCGGCGGGGGCGGCCAGCGTGAGGTCGGGACCAGGTGCGGTGCCCGCGCGGCCGCCGACCAGGGCGCCGGCCTCGGCGGCGATCAGGGCCCCGGCGGCGTAGTCCCAGGGCTGCAGGCCGCGCTCGTAGTAACCGTCCAGGCGGCCGGCGGCGACGTCGCACAGGTCGATCGCGGCGGAGCCGCCGCGTCGGATGTCGCGGACCCGGGGAAGCAGGTGGTTGAGCACTTCGGCCTGCCGGGCCCGGCGTTCGGGGCGGTAGCCGAAGCCGGTCGCGATGAGGGCGCGGTCCATCGGAGGTGCCGGTCGCACCTGCAACGGGCGCCCGTCGAGGAAGGCGCCCGCACCCCGGACGGCGTGCATCCGCTCGCCGCGGGCCGGGATCTCCACGACGCCGATCGTCGGCACGCCGTCCACGTCCGCGGCGATGCTCACGCACCAGGAAGGCAGCCCGTAGAGGTAGTTGACGGTGCCGTCCAAGGGGTCGACGGTCCAGCGCACACCGCTGGTGCCCTCGGCGGCGGCGCCTTCCTCGCCCAGGATCGAGTCGTGCGGACGGCGTTCGGCCAGCAGCCGGACGATGAGCTGCTCCGCGGCGATGTCCATCTCGGTGACCACGTCGACCGCGCTCGTCTTGGTGGCGGCGACCGTCAGATGCTCCGGGCGCCCCTGGTCAAGTAGGGCACCGGCCCCCTCGGCAGCCGCCAGGGCCACGTCGAGCAGTTCGGCGTACAGCTCGGCGGACGGTTCTACGGGCTGGCGGGCATGGTCCATGGATTCACCGATCTCGGAAATGGACAGGGGGTTCCGGAGGCCCGATGACCCCGGCGACCCGTCGGATTATGGCACCCGGCGGCGGAGCCGTGAAACTCGGCGACCGGAGCAGGCGGACCTGCCGGTGGGAAACCCGATTGGTATTGCCTTTCCCGGGGCATCCGGTCTTACTATCGGCGGGTGACTACTGCGACCGCGCAGCATCTGCGCATTCTTCCGGAATCATTTTGCATCGAGCGCCCGGCCGACGAGGCCTCGGCCCTGGCGTCATCCTGGATCTCACTGGTCCGGGCTCCTGAGGGACTCACCCTGGTGCGCGAGGCGGACGAGCAGGCGGACGACGCGTCCGTCGAACGGTGGAAGGCGCTCTACAGCGGCGACACCGCCCACGCGCTCGACCTGCCGGGCGTGCTGTCCCTGCTCATCGCACCGCTGGCGGCCGCGGGAGTGCCGGTGTTCGTGGAGTCGACGTACAACGCGGATCTGGTGCTGGTGCCATCGGAGCGCCTGACCGACGCGCTGACCGTACTCCGCTCGGCCGGCCACCGCGTCGACGAGTAGGCCGGTAGCGGCCGGGCGGGCAGGCAGGCAGACCGGCAGACCGGACCACCGAGCCGGGGCGTCGATGACGCCCCGGCTTTCTCTCTGCCCGCCGAATGTCTGATTTGTCATGGAACGGGGCCCCGGTCGGCGCCTGCATAAAAGTGCACTACCCATGTGCGACGCCCTGGCGGCATACGGCACCGCCGCCGCTGCGGGCAGGATGGAAGCGAAGGCGTCCGGCACGCGGGGTGCCATTTTCGGCATGCGCCGATATTCCCCCGTCGATGCGCTCGGGCAGAAAAAGAAGAGGTTGAAGAATGACAATCGAAGTGGCTCTCCGGAGCGAACTCCCACTGAGCGAAAGCGGCGGGGTTCCCTGCTTCGAGCTCTCCGACGCGGAGCGCAAGGAAATGCAGGAACTGGCCGAAGAGCTCCTGGGCGCGTCGGACGTTCCGCTGGACCAGCGACTGGACCAGGTCGCGCTGTGGGCGGCCCGGTGCCCCGAGCGGCTGCAGGCCGCCCTGCTGCGGTTCCGGCTGACCGGGCGTCCGTACGGCGGCCTGGTCATCTCCAACCTGCCCATCGACGAGACCGTGGCCGGTCCCACCCCCACCAGCTACCAGGACGAGTCGGACTCGGCGGAGGCCCGTCGTGCCGCCGCGCTCCTGCTGCTCGTCGGCTCGCTGATGGGGGACCCGGTCTCCTACCTCAGCCAGCAGGGGGGTCGGATGGTCCTCGACCTGTTCCCGATCGCCGGCCACGAGGACCAGCAGCTCGGGTCCAGCTCCACCGTGAACCTTGAGTGGCACAACGAGGACGCCTTCCACCCGCTGCGGGCGGACTGGATCATGTTGCTGGGCCTGCGCAACCATGACCGGGTCCCCACCACCTTCGCCCCGGTGCAGGACGTCAAGCTGGACGAGGCGACCCGCGAGCGCCTGTTCGCCGAGGACTTCGTCATCCTGCCCGACGAGTCGCACACCGCGTCCTTCAACTCGGCCACCACCGGTGTCACCCCGGGCAGCAAGCAGGACGCCGCCTTCCGCGCCATCGCGGAGATGAACGAGAACCCGCCGCACACGGCCGTGCTGTCGGGGGACCCGGACGCGCCGAACGTACGCATCGACCCGGCCTTCATGCCGCGCGAGCTGCAGGGCGACGCCGCCGAAGCGCTGGACGAGATCATCGACCAGATCGACGTCCAGTTGCGGGACGTCGTACTGGTGCCCGGCGAGCTGCTGATCGTCGACAACAAGCGCGCCGTGCACGGCCGTCGCCCCTTCGCCGCCCGCTACGACGGTACGGACCGCTGGCTGCGCAGGATCAACGTCCTCGCCGACCTGCGGATCGCGGCCGGCCGCTGCTTCGGCGAGCACGGAAGGGCACTGGTGTGACCACTGCGGCGAAGAGCCTCATCGAGGGCCCCGCCTACGCGATCGGCGGCCCCACCGGCTACGACGAGGTCGTCGGGTTCTCCAAGGTCCTGCCCGCGCTCAAGCCGCTCGACGACCTCGCCCACCCGGACCTGCTGCTGTTCCAGACGCTCCACATCATGCCTGAGCTGTGCTGGTACACGATGCACCACGAGATCAGGCGGGCCGCGGCAGCGCTGTCGGACGGCAGTTACACCCGAGCCGTCAAGTTCCTGGACCGCGCCGTGCACCTGCAGCGGATGACGGTCGACCAGATCGACTGCCTGCGCGAGACCATCCCGCAGGCGGACTTCCTCGGCATCCGGGCCACGCTGCCGGGCAACGACAGCGGACTGGACTCGCCAGGTGCCAAGAACCTGCACCGGGTGGCCCGCCACCTGTGGCTGGTCTTCGAGGCGGCCATGGCGCGCCACGGTGCGCGGCCGGTTGACCTGATGTCCCGGGAGGTCGCCGAAGCGGCCCCGGCCGACGGCGAGATCAGTGGATTGGCCTCAGTCGCCCGCAAGTTGATGGAACTGGACGACGCGCTGCTGGACTGGCAGCAGGTCCACCAGCGGCTGGTGTGGTCCCGGGTCGGCGGCCACCCCAACTTCCGTGAGACGCCGAGCGAGGAGGGCGGTCCGCTGACCGCCACCGGAAAGTCGGGCCGCCCGGTCGACCTGCTGGACAAGTTCGCCGTGCGGCTCCACTTCGCGGAGTTGTGGCGGGCCGCGCAGATCGTCTCGATGCGCGAATCCGCGAGCTACTGATGGTCGAACCACTCGCCGCTCCGCTGGCCACCGGCCCGGCGGCCCTGCCGGACTTCGACGCGGTGCACCGGCGCCACCCGGCGCTGGCGGACTTCCGCCGACGCCTGGGCGGGACCGCACTCGTGCCTCTGCCCGGGCCCGTCGGCGGCGCCACCGTCCTCGGGAAGTGCGAGTGGGAGAACCCGCTCGGCTCGATCAAGGACCGGGTCGCGTACGCGCTGCTGTGCTCGGTGCTGGACGAACACGGCGACCGGCCTGCGGCCGACCTGCGGCTGCTGGAGTACTCCGGTGGCAACCTGGCCCGGGCGCTGGGGCACCTCGGCTCCCTGGTCGGGGTCACCCTGCGCTTCGTGCTGCCCGCGGCGACGCCGGCGGCGGTCGTCGAGGAGCTTGCCGGGCGCGGTGTGTCCGTCCGACTCGTCGACGGGGCCCGCGGGTTCACCGGTGTCATCGAGACCGCGCTGGAGATCGCCGCCCGGGAACCCGAGTGGCGGCTGCTCTACCAGCACCGCAACCGAGTCAACCCGGCCTTCCAGGAGGCCACCACGGGGCAGGAGCTGATCGGGCAGCTGGCAGGCCGGGTGCCCGCCGCCTGGGTCGCGTCGATCGGCAGTGGCGGGACCCTGCTGGGGGTGCGTTCGGCGCTCACCACGGTCAACCCCGGACTGCTGACGGTGGGCGTCACCCCGGCCGAATTGCCCTACGGCAGCGCGCAGCCGCCCAACGGCATGCCCAAGTACCAGGGGGCCACCGGACTCGGAGACGGCCTGCGCCAGCCGTTTGCCCGTTGCTGCGAGCCGGAGTTGACGCACCGGCAGGTCGGTTACCGGGAAGCGCTGCGCGGCATGGCCGAACTGCGACGGCTGACCGGCCTCACCGTGGGCAGCTCGGCCGCGGCGAACTGGCTGGCGGCCTGCGAGGTCGCCGACCGGCTCCCCCCGGACGCCGTCGTGGTGACCGTCCTGCCCGACGCGGGATCCGCCGAGGACTGGCAGCGGGCCCGGCAGCTCGACGGCTGAACCCCCGTCCCCGCACCCACTGCTCCCACCGCGCGCCCGGACGCGGCGCGCCCCCAGGCCCACCGTCCGCCCATCCGCCCCTACCGCGAGGCAGCACATGCACATCGTCCTGATCGAGACGACCTCGGTCCGCGGCTTCGACATCGTCAAGACCCTGTCCCGGGCCGGCATCGAGGTGTCCTTCGTCGCCGACGACATGGACTTCTTCCGCGGTGACCTCGGCTTCGAGGACGTCGAGTACGCCACCCGCGTCGTCGAGGTCCCCGGGCTGGCCCGGGCCTCGGACCTGGCGGAGCGGCTGGAGGGCCGGCTGGGCCCCAATCCGGTCGACGGCGTGATCTGCCGGGTCGAGGACTACCTGGAGGTGGCCAGCCGTCTCGCGGCCACCTGGGGGCTGCCGCATGACAACCCGGCGGCGGCCCGGCTGCTGTCCGACAAGGACGCTGTCCGCCGGCGGCTGGCCGAGCACGGTCTCGGCACGCTGCGCTGGCGCGGGGTGACCGGCAGCGCGGAGGGCTTGGCCGCGGTCGAGGAGATCGGCCTGCCGGTCGTGATCAAGCCGGTCTTCGGCGGCTACTCGGTCGGCGTCACCGTGGCCCGTACTCCGCAGGAGGCCGGCCGGGCCCTGCACGCCATGTTCGACGCTCCCGGTGCCGCCGGCCGCAAGGCGGTGGTCGAGGAGTTCGCATTCGGCCGCTACGTCAGCGCCGAGATCATGGTGCAGGACGGCGAACCGCTGCTGCTCGGCTTCACCGAGCAGCGCGCCCAGCCCCCCGGCATCACTGCGGAGACGGGGCGTCACTTCCCCGCGGAGTTCCCCGGCATGGGCGCGGCCCGCGAGTTCGCCCTCGCCGCCGTGCGGGCCGCCGGGATCACCAACAGCGCCGTGCACATGGAACTGGTGATCACCCCGACCGGTCCCGAGCTGATCGAAATCAACGGCCGGGTGGCCGGGCACGTGGTGACCCGGCTGATGTCCCTGGCACTGGACCGACCGGTCTTCTTCGACCTGGTGGCGCTCGCCACCGGGGAGCGGCTCAACCGGGTGGTCGAACCGGTCCGGTCCGCCGCGCTGCGCCACCTGTGGACCGAGACGGCCGGGACGGTGACCGGCATCACCGCGCCCGAGGGACCGCTGCCCGGGCTGGAGAGCTACGAACTCTCGGTCGCGCCGGGCTCGGCCGTCCTTCCGCTGCGCAGCAACTGGGACCGCATCGGCTACCTGGTGACCACCGGCGAGACCGGGGAGGACGCCTGCGCGGATGCGGAGGCCGCCGCCGCAGCGGTCCTGGCCGGAGTGGTCGTCGAGCCGACCGTGCCCGCTGAACCGCCCCAGCCGGTCGAGGAGGCCCAGGCCGGGCCGGAAGACCGGGCCCCGCACCTGCTCCTGCTGCTCGACGCCGCCGAGCGGGACGGATTTCCCGTCCCCGCAGGGCAGCTGCTGGAGTCCGTCGGCAACGTCACCGGGCGGGTCAGCGTTGTCTGGCTCGGCGACGGGGCCGCCGCGATCGCCGGTACCACCGCCACCGCCACCTCGGGCGGCACCGCCGAGGAGCGGCAGAGCCGCGATTTCTGGCACCGCCGGTTCAACGGCAGCTGGCAGCGCGCCGAGGACACCGACACGGTCCGTGCCGCCGTCGAGCGGATCCACCGAACGGACGCGCTGACCGGCGTACTCACCTTCTCCGCCCGACTGCTGCCGCTCGCCCGGCGCCTCCAGCACGACCTGCGGCTGCCCCAGACGGCCGGCTCCTCGGCCCCGTACGGCGAGCTGCCCGCCGACCGCTCGCACGCCGTGCTCGCCGTGGTCCGGGCCGGGCAGTGCGTGCGCCTGGGCGTGCTGGACCGCGAGGTCGATCCGGAGGGAACCGAGACCTGGCAGTTCCCTTCGACCCTGGAGCAGGCCGAGCAGGCCGTGCTGACCGCCGCAGCCGAGCGGGTCCTGGCCGACCGGGGCGTCACCGACGGCATCGTCGAGGTCTGGACGCCCGCCGACGACCCTGCGGCCGTCTCGATCCGCTGGGGCCTGGACGCGGCGGTCCATGACCTGGTCGATGCCGTACGGAGCCGCAGCGTTCTGGAGAGCACGGTGACGGCCGCGATCGGCCGCCCCGCCCGTCCGCTGCCGGCCGGCCCCGCTCGGCACGCGATCACCCGTCGCCACACCGCGCCCTCCGGCAGCCGGCTCGGCCACGCCCGCACCTGGGCGGACCGCACCCTGCGCCACCCTGAGATGGTTCAGGCCCGCGTCGACACCGGCCCGGACGGCGCACCGGTCGCCCTGACGTACACCGTCGTCGGCACCGACCCGGCCGACTGCCGGCAGCACCTCGCCCGGATCGAGCGCGGCCTCCCCAAGCCGGTGCCGGTACGGGAGCGCACCCACGTGCTGCTCCTTGACCGCGTCGCGCCCGAGGAGGCGTTCCGTGCTGACGGCAGCCCGCTGCTCGACCCGGCCGGGTACAAGCTGACGGTCGTCGCCGGATCGTCCGGTGCGCGGACCGCGATCACCGACGACCTGGTGCTCACCGACGTCTTCGAGCCCGCCCGGCTCGACGCGCTCGTCGCGGCCTTCCACCGGGTGGACCCGTTCCACCGGATCGCTGCGATCCCCGAGCGGCTGCTGCTTCCGGCCGCCGGGCTGCGGGACCGCCTGGGCCTGCCCGGGGACGGCCGGCAGCTGGTCGGCTCCTTCCGGGACAAGGCGCTGATGAAGGAGCGCGCCGCGCGGGCCGGCATCCGGCACGCGGCCGGCGGGATCCTCAGCGACCCGCACCAGCTGCGCGCGGCGGCCGCCGAGGGGGTCGTGGTCGTCAAGCCCCGCTCGGAGGCGGGCTCCCGCGGTGTGTCGATCCTGCGCGACCCGGCCGCCGCCGACACCTGGCTGCGCGAGAGCTTCCAGCCGGACGCCTACCTGTACGAGGAGTACGTCGCCGGCCGGATGTGCCACATCGACGCGCTCGTCCACGCCGGCCGCACCCTGTGGGACGTGTCGCTGTACGTCTCCGACACCCTGTCGCACACCCGGGGCGAGCCGCTCTCCTCGGTCACCAGCGGCGACCCGCAACTGCGCACGGCGGCGGACGCTTTGCTGCACCAGGTCATCGAGGGGTGGCGGGTGCGCAGCGCCGTGCTCCACCTGGAAGCCTTCTGGGACGGCACCGAGCTGACCTTCTGCGAGGTCGCGGCCCGCCCGGGCGGTGCCGGAGTGGTGCCCGCCTTCGAACTGACCCGCGGCATCGACCTCGACCACGCCAAGGTGCTGATCGACGTCGGCGACGACCCCTGGACGCTCACCACCGAGCCGGGCCACGCCTTCGCCGGCTGGACGGTGCACTACGCCGCCGACGGGGTGCTGACCGCCTACGACGACGGCGCGGTCGCCCCGGCGGCCGCGGTGCGTCGGCTGAACCGCGCGGTCGGCCAGCCCACCGCCGCCGCCGGGTTCGCCGGCAGCGGCTTGTCCCTGCACGTCTTCGGCGGTGCGCGCGAGGAGGACGTCCGGGCCCTGGTGGCCACCGCCGAGGCCGGGATCACCTTCACCGTGGAGCAGCCGTGAAGCGCCGCTGCGGCCGTCGGGCGGCGCACGCCGTCCCGCTGCACCGCGTGGTACTGGAGGACCTGCAGACGGTGATCGACCGCGACCCGTCCAGGCGGTCCCGGGCGGAGGCCCTGCTGCACGCCCCCTGGCGGGGGCTGGTGCTGTACAGGCTGGCCCACTGCCTGCACCTCCGCGGACACCGGTTCCTGGCCGCCCTGCTGACCCTGCTCGGGCGCCGGGTGGCCGGGATGGAGATCCATCCCGGCGCGCGGATCGGCCGCCGCTTCTTCGTCGACCACGGCTTCGGCGTGGTGATCGGGGAGACGGCGCTGGTCGGTGACGACGTCACGCTCTACCACCAGGTCACCCTGGGCTCGCGCGGTTGGTGGGACCCGGCGGAACGGGGCGGGCGCCGGCACCCGAGCATCGGCGACCGGGCCTCGATCGGCGTGGGCTCCTCAGTGCTCGGGCCGGTCCGAATCGGCGACGACGTCCACATCCCGGCGCACCGGCTCGTCCTGGAGGACCGGCCCGGGCAGGACGCCGACGCGGCCTTCGGCGCACCCGTCGTTCTGGACGGAGTCGGCCGATGACCGCCACCGCCCCGGCCGCCGCCCCGGCCCCGGTCCGGCCGGACCGGCTCCGGCGCGATGCCCGCTGGCTGCTCGCCGGCGGTGCCGCGGACTCGTTCGGCTCCGGTCTCAGCGCCGCCGCCGGAACGCTCTACTTCGTCACGATGATCGGCCTGACGCCGGCCCAAGTCACCACGACCATGGCGGTGGGATCGGTGTTCGGGCTGCTCACCCCGGTGCCGGTGGGCCGGCTCGCCGACCGGATCGGCCTGGTGCGGGTGTACACCGCGCTGCTGCTGCTGCGCGGTGCGGCCGCCGTCGGCTACGCGCTCTCCACCTCGTACGGCGTGTTCTCGGTCTTCCTGGTGCTCACCCTGGCCCTGGAGACCACGACCTTCCCGCTCCAGCAGTCGCTGATCGCGACGCGGTTCGAGGGGGACGCCCGGCGCACGCTGCTGGCCAAGATCCGCGGGGTGCGCAACGCCGCCATGGGCGCGGGCGCCGTCCTGGCCGGGCTCGCCCTGTCCGGCGGGTCCCGTACGGTGGTCGTCGCCGTGCTGCTCGCCAACGGGTTCAGCTTCTTCGTGCTGGCCGCGGTGGTCGCCGGCTTCCGCCGTGGCGCGGCTCTTCGACCGCCTGCGACCGACCCCGGACCCACCGGTTCCGGGCACGGGGTGCTCCGTGACGCGGGTTTCCTGACGCTGTGCGGTCTCAACAGCCTGATCCTGCTGCACGACACCCTGCTGCTGGTCGTCATGCCGCTGTGGGCGGTCACCGTCCTCCGTCTACCAGTGGTGGTGCCGGGCTGCCTGATGGCGCTCAACACGGTGCTGTCGGTGCTGCTGCAGTTCCTCTTCGCCCGAAGTCCACGCCTCACCGGAGCGACCGGGCGGTGCCTGGTGGTCGCCGTGACCGCGCTGGCGGCGGCCTGTGCGGTGTGCGCCCCGGCCGGGCCGGGCCCGCTGGTGGTCCGCCTCGGGCTGTGCGTCCTCGGCGTCGTCCTGCTGACCGTCGCCGAGAACTTCCACTTCCTGGCCAGCTGGGAGATCGCGCACCGGCTCAGCCCGGAGGCCCGGTACGGCGAGTACATGGGTGCCTTCAACACGGGCGCCGCCGCCCAGAACATCGTCGGCCCCCTGCTGGGCTCCGGCGTGGTGCTGGCCTCCGGGGCGGTCGGCTGGCTGGCGCTGGGCGCCGTCGTCTCGATCGCGGGGGCCGGTTTCGGGGTGCTCTCCGGTCGGCTCGCCCGCGCCCGCACCCCCTGACCCCCTGTCCGCGCAACCGCCGTCGTCCGCACCACCCGTCGTCCGCACCACCGTTCACAAGGAGAAACCCGAATGGCCAGCACCACCCGTCTCGCCTCCGCCACCGTCCGCGCTCAGGTGCCGATCGGCCTGGAGCGGGTGACCGACCCGCGGACCGGCCACGCGCAGGCCACCATGACGAGCTTCACCGGACTGGTCGACGACCGCGAGCACATCGCCGTCGCGGTGGAGGTGGCGGACGCCGTCCCGCTGGTGCGCATCCACAGCGAGTGCCTGACCGGCGACGTGTTCGGCTCGCGCCGCTGCGACTGCGGCCCGCAGCTCGACGAGGCGATGGACTCCATCGCCCAGGACGGCGGGATCATCCTCTACCTGCGCCAGGAAGGCCGCGGCATCGGCCTCTACAACAAGATCGACGCCTACGTCCTGCAGGACACCCAGGTGGACACCTTCGCCGCCAACCAGATGCTCGGCCGCGGGGCGGACGAGCGGGAGTACGCCGTCGCGGCCCAGATGCTGCTCGCCCTCGGCGTGCAGCGGATCCGCCTGCTCACCAACAACCCGGAGAAGGCCCGTCAGCTGCGCGATTACGGCATCGAGGTCGTCGAGGTGCTGCCGACACGCTCCCACGTCAACCCCGACAACATGCGCTACCTGCGCGACAAGCACGCCATCGCCGGCCACACCCTCAACGTCGCCTGACGACGGCCGTCCGAGGACAGGTGGTCAGATGACCTTCCCGACCGCACAGGTGCTGGACGAGGGCTTGCACCGCCTCCGGCACACCGGCCCCGAACACACCGGAACACTGACCAACCACGGCCCGATGGCGGCCGAGGCCCTCATCGCGCTCGGCCGCCCGGACGAGGTGGAGCCGTGGCTCACCCGCTACCTCCCACAGCTCGACGACCGGCCGGCACCCGTGCGGCCCGTGGACCGGACGGCCTGGCGGGAGGCGCTCGGCGACGTCCGGCGGGTCACCGACTGGCAGCTCCACTTCGACGTCGAACTCGCCGGGGGCGACTGGCTCGCCACCGCGACGACCTGGTGGTCCCGGCTGCTGCCGGGCGTGGCCGCAGGAGCCACGCACGGCATCATCCGCACCTCGCACGCCCTGCGCTCGATGGCGGAACACCCGTCGGACGAGCGCCGGCGCGAACTGGCGGCCGCACTCGCCTACTGGGCAGCGCGTTACGCCACGCTGCCCGGCGACCCGGCCCCCACCGGGCGGCTGGAGCCGCGCCGGGCCGTACACACCCTGCCCCTGCACCCGAACGGGGTGCACCCGGGCCTGATCCGCGACCGCCTGCACTCACTTGGCGCCGTCCCCGGCTTCCCCGCGGCGCTCGGTGGCCTGCGTCCCCCGGCCTCCCCCGAGTCCGGCATGGCCGAACTCGTCGAGACCTTCGCGGAACTGCTGATCACCCACGGGCGACGGTGGCCCACGGCCTTCGTCCACGCCGTCACCGCGCCGGTCGCGGCCGGCTCGGTGCTGCACCTGCTCCCCGAGGACCTGCGCCGCCGCACCCACGACAGCCTGTGGCACCTCGGCGCGGGCCTGTACACCGTCCACGCGCCGGCCGCCGCGACCCGACGGCTCCCACCGGGACACCCTCCGGACCCGGTGGACCTCACCGACCGGGCGATCGCCAACGGCGACGAACACGCCGTCAAGCTGACCGAGGCCTGCCTGCGGGCGTACGGCACCACCGGCAACCCGGTGCTGCTGCACGCCGCCGACGCCGGGCTGGCGCTGCTCCCGGAAGAGGAATGACCGACGTGAAACCACCCCTGCTGCTGCGGCGCGGCCGGCTCCCGGGGAAGCCCGGCCAGTACGACCTGCTCCTCACGGACTCCCGGGTGTCGCGGGTCAGTCCGGCCGGCTCCGCACCGGAGGCCGCCGAAGTACCCGCGGGCGTCCGGCGGATCGACATGGGCGGCCGGATGGTCCTGCCCGGCCTCGTCAACGCCCACTGCCACCTGGACAAGTCGCTGTGGGCGGACGCCTGGCGGCCGCACACCCCGAGCCGCTCGCTCGCCGAGATGATCGGCAACGAGCGCCGGGAACGCGACGAGGCGGGCGGGCCCTCGGCCGACCGGATCGAGGCGCTGCTGCGCCGGATGTCCGCCGCGGGCACCACCCACGTCCGCACCCACACCGACGTCGACCCGGGCGTCGGCGTGCGCGGCGTGACCACGGTCGCCGAGGCCGCAGCCCGGGTCGCCGACCTGATCACGGTGGAACAGGTCGCGTTCCCGCAGAGCGGCCTGCTGGGCGAGGCGCGGACCGGAGGCCTGATGGCCGAGGCCCTGCGCCTCGGCGTCGGCACCGTCGGCGGCCTCGACCCGGCGGGCCGCGACAACGACCCGGTGGCCCACCTGGACCTGGTCTTCGGTCTGGCCGAGCGCTTCGGGGTCCGCGTCGATATCCATCTGCACGACGAGGGCTCCCTCGGCCGGTGGCAGTGCCGGCTGATCGCCGAACGCACCGCCGCCCTCGGCCTGCAGGGCCGGGTCGCGATCAGCCACGCGTTCGCCCTGGGCCAGGGCACGCCCGCCGACCGCGCCCCGGTACTCGAACTGCTCGCCGGGAACGGGGTGGCCGTGCACACCTGCGCCAACTTCGATGACCCGGTACCGCCGCTGCCCGAACTCGAGGCGGCCGGCGTCACCTGCGCACTCGGCACGGACGGCATCCGCGACCGCTGGAACCCGTACGGCAACGGCGACATGCTGGAGCAGACCAAGACCTTCGCCCAGCGCGGTTCCCTGCGCACCGACGACCTGATCGCCGCCGCGGTCCGCACGGCCACCTGGTCGGCGGCCCGCTCGCTGGACCTTCCCGGCTACGGGCTGACGCCCGGCAGCGCCGCCGACCTCGTCGTGCTGGACGGGACCCACCTCGCCGAGGCGGTCGCCGAGCACCGACCCCGCTTCCTGGTGGTCAAGTCCGGTGCCGTCGTCAGCGGCACCGGCACCCGGCCCGCCATCGCGGCCGAGGACGGTGCCCGGTGAACCGGGAGCGGAACGCACCCGCCGCGGCCCGGCCGCACGTCGTCCTCAGCGCCGCGGTCTCCCTCGACGGCCACCTCGACGACCTGCACCCGGACCGGCTCATGCTCTCCGGCCCCGAGGACCTCGCCCGGGTGGACGCGCTGCGCGCCCGCTCGGACGCGATCCTGATCGGTGCCACCACGCTGCTCCGGGACCGCCCCGGTCTGGCCCTGCGCGACCCCGGACTGATCCGGGGGCGCCGGGAGTCCGGGCTGCCGGACCACCCCCGCAAGGTGGTGCTGACCAACCGGACCGAGTTGGACCGGGACCTCGGCTTCTGGCACAACGGCGGGACCAGGACGGTCTACACCACCGACCGGTCCGCTTCCGCCCTCGCCGCCCACCTGCGAGGACTGGCCGATGTCGTGCCGGCCGGACAGCCGGTCGACCTGCGCGCCGTCCTGGCCGACCTGGCCGACCGCGGCGTGCAGATGCTGATGGTCGAGGGCGGCGGCAGCGTCCTGACCCAGTTCCTTGCCCAGGGCCTCGCCGACGAGCTGCACCTGGCCGTTGCCCCGCACCTGGTCGGCGAGTCCGACGCCCCTCGCTTCCTACGGCCGGCCGCCTTCCCCGGCGGCCCTCGCCACCGCTTCCGCACCATCGGCACGGAGCTGGTCGGCGACGTGGTGGTGGCCCGCTACGCCTTCGGGGAGCCCACCGGATGACGCCGCGCCCGCCCGGACCGTTCGACGCCCACTGGCTGCACCGGGCCGTGAGGCTGTCCCGGAGCTGTCCGCCCTCGGCCAGTGCCTTCTCCGTCGGCGCGGTGCTGGTCGATCCGGCGGGCCGGCAGCTCGCCGACGGCCACAGCCGAGAGCTGAGCCCGCTGCACCACGCCGAGGAAGCCGCCCTGGACAAGCTTCCGACCGGCACCGACCTGGCCGGCGCGACCCTCTACTCGTCGCTGGAGCCCTGTGGTCGCCGACTGTCGAGGCCGTACTGCTGCAGCGAACTCGTCATCGCGGCCGGCATCCGGCGGGTGGTCATCGCCTGGCGGGAGCCGGAGTTGTTCGTGGGCGAGTGTCGCGGGCTGGGCGCTCTGGCGGCGGCCGGCGTCGTCGTGCACGAGCTGCCCGGGTTCGCGCAGGCCGCGCGGGCGGTCAACGGACACCTGCTCGCACCGTCCGGCTGAGCACGGCCGCCCGGGCCCCAGCCGTGTCCGCTGCTCAGTCCGGGTAGCGGCCGTGACCGGCCCTCGGGTCCGCCGGATCCTGCAGGATCCCGGACTCGGCGAGCATGTACCCCAGCTGGGCCCGGCTGTTGCTGCCGAGCTGCTCCGCGACCTTGCGGATGTGCTCGATCACACTGCGTCGGCTCATCCCCAGCCGACGGGCGACCCGCTCGTCGGTCTCGCCCGAGACCACGGCCCGCAGAATGGTCCGCTGCAGGTCGTCCACCACCACTGCGCGGCTGCCCACCGGGGACGCCTCGCCGATGGGCTGCGCCCGAACCCACGAGCGCTCGAAGACGATCGTCAGGTACCGGATCACTTCCGAGCTGCGGATCGCCAGCGCGGTGGACGCGGTCTCCGAGGAGATGGGGATGAAGGCGACCTCCTGGTCGCAGATGATCAGACGGTCGAAGACCTCGGCCAGCGTGCGGAACTCGCAGCCCCCGGTCGCCGTCATCTTCTCGATGTACGTCCGGGTGGCCGCGTGGTGGCGCACCGTGTGCTGGTAGAGCGTGCGCTGCTTCACTCCACGTTCGAGCACCGGGCGCGCCCGCTCAGCCGCCTCGGCAAGCAGCTGCGCGGTGCGGCCGCCGCCCGGCTGGGCGGTGATCAGCTCGCGCGAGCAGGCGTTCACGGCCGAGTCCAGCGCTTGGCGGATGGCCGTCTCGCCCCGAATGACGGTCAGCGCGGGATGACTGCTGCGCTGCGCCTCGTGGTACAGCGCCTCGAACGGGGAGAGCGAGGCGCGTATGCCCCGCTCGACCTCCCGCAGCCGGGCCCGTTCGCCGCTCACGGGTGTCAGGGCGATGTCCGCGACCAGAGCGGGCGGCACGGGGAAACGGCGGTCCGGGGCGGAGGCCACCATCGTGACGAGGCCGACCTCGGACAGGCAGCGAGGCGTGTCGGAAGCCGCCAGGCTGCCCGCTTCAACCGCCCCCCGATATGCGTCCAGAGCGAAGTCGCACGGGAAGCCCCCGGATATTCCGAAGTCCTTCGCCTTCGATCCAGTACACGTGTTTTCACAGGTCACAAACGTGCAATGTACCATCGCGCAATTGAAGAACCGCACTTCAGAGGCATGATGTGCGCGATGATTCAGCACGTGACGGGGTCGCGAATCCTGTGCGACACGTCACTCCACTTGCGACTCACCCCCCCCGGACAGGGAGCCATGAGCACCACCTTTCGCATCTCCATCCGTACCGCCGCCGCCACCCTCGCCGCGCTGTGTGCCGTCGTCGCCGGTGTCCAGCTGACGGCCGGCCCGGACCTCGGGCACGGCCCGGTCTCGGCCGAGGCAGCCTCCAGCGTCGCGATCGCTGCCGGTCCCGCCGCCACCCCGAACGACCCGGCCTGGGGCTGACCGGATTCGATGGGAGCGTTCTTCGCCCGGAAGCGGGCGATTCACCCCGTGGGCCCGGGAGGTGACAATGCACCGGAGCACCGCCGTACATCTTGACTCGATGCTCGACGACCTGCGCAAGCTCGTCGAGATCGAGTCTCCGTCCCGCGACCTGGCTGCCCTGCGGACCTCCGCCGAGGCCGTCGCGGCGGTGATCGAGAGCCGCCTGGGAGGGCGGGCCGTCCTGCTGGAGGGCGGGGCGGGTCCGCACGTCCACTGGTCGGGCGGTGGTGATCCCCGCGTACTGGTCCTCGGCCACCACGACACGGTGTTCCCGCTCGGCACGCTCGCCCGGCGCCCCTTCCGGGTGGCGAACGGCCGCGCGACCGGACCCGGGGTCTTCGACATGCTCGGCGGTCTGGTCCAGGCCGTTCACGGTCTGGCGGCGCTGGACGACACGAGCGGCGTGGAGATCCTGGTGACCGCCGACGAGGAGGTCGGCTCCGGCTCTTCAAGGGCTCTGATCGAGGAGCGGGCCCGCGCCTGCGGTGCGGTCCTGGTGTTCGAGGGGGCGGCTGAGGGCGGTGCCCTGAAGACGGGCCGCAAGGGCTGCGGCACCTTCGAACTGTCCGTCAGGGGGCAGGCGGCGCACGCCGGGCTGGAGCCTGAGGCGGGCGTCAACGCGCTGGTCGAGGCGGCCCACCAGGTGCTGGACATCGCGGCGCTGAGCCGACCGGAGGTCGGGACGACGGTGACGCCGACCATGGCGTCGGCGGGGATCGCCGACAACGTGGTGCCGGCCGAGGCGACGGTGACCGTCGACGTCCGCGTCGAGACGGCCGAGGAGAAGGAGCGGATCGAGTCCGCCTTCGCGAGCCTGCGCCCGCACCTCCGAGGAGTCGGGCTCGTAGTCCGGGGCACCGTGGGCCGGCCGCCGATGCAGCAGTCGGCGTCGCAGCCGCTGTTCCGGCTGGCGCGCCGACTGCAGCCGGGCCTCGCGGGCACGGCGGTCGGCGGCGGCAGCGACGGCAACTTCACCGCCGCCCTGGGCGTGCCGACGCTCGACGGCCTGGGCGCGGTCGGCGGCGGCGCCCACGCCGATCACGAGTACGTCGTGGTCGACGCGATGGTGCCGCGGGCGCGTCTGGTGACCGGACTGGTGAACGCGATCCGGGACGAGCCGGCCCCGACCGGAGTGCCGGACGCGGGCGCCCGCGGCTGAGCGGCCGGGGCTGAGCGGTTCGGCCGCACGCCGTCGAGGCACCGGACGTACGGCGGGTCCCGGCACAGGCCGGATGCAGGTCGAAGAGAACACCGTGATCATCCCTGGACGAAGGACACAGCATGAGCGGACGCATTCTCGTGGTCGGCTGGAAGCCCGCGGTCGAGGACGCGTTGGATCGCGCCGGAATCCCGCACGCCACATTGGTCGAGATGGAGAAGTACGCCGGGGTCCGCACCCGGGCCGACGCCGACCGCGTGCTCCTGCCCTGCGGCGACATCACGAACATCGAGGCACTGCTCGGGGCGCTGCACCGGTCACAGACGCCGGTGTCCGAATTCGTCGGGATCTGGACTGCGGAGGAGTTCGCGGTGGTGGCCTCGGCCGTCCTGGCGCAGATCCTCGGCCTGCGGACCTGCTACGACGTCCCGACCGCACTGGCCTTCCGGGACAAGGCGGTTCAGAAGCTGATCGTCGCGCAGGCCGGTCTGCCCGTCGCCCGCACCGCGCTGCTGGCCTGCCCGGAGGACCTGGGGAGCCCGGAGGTCGCGGCGGTGGGCCTGCCCGCCGTCCTCAAGCCCGTGGCGGGAGCGGGCACGTCCAGGACCTACCGGGTCGATGCACCCGAGCAGCTCGCGGAGCGGTTCGTCGGCCTGCTGGAGAGCGACCACGGCGTCGGGCCGTTCCTGCTGGAGTCGTTCGTTCCGGGCCGCGAGATGCACCTGGACGGCATCCTGGCCGGCGGTCGACTCACCGCGTTCGCGGCCTCCCGCTACTACGTCAACCTCCTGGAGATCCACACGGGTGCCATCGCCGGCTCATGCATGCTCGACCCGGAGCGGGACGCCGAGATCTACGCCCGGACGGAGAAGTTCGCGCTGGCGTGCCTGGAGGCGCTCGGGCTCTCGGAGGGCCCTTTCCACATGGAGGTCTTCTCCGAGGAGGATGGCCTGTCCTTCTCGGAGTGCGGGGCACGAGCAGGCGGCGGCGGGATCATTGAAGTCTTCGAAGCGAAGTTCGGCCTGCACTTGATCGAGGAGGGCGTCCGGAACGCGGCCCGTCTGGCGCCCGGGATGCCGGTGGTCTCGCCGGACGCCGTCGGCTACACCATGCTGCGGGCTCGTCCGGGCACCGCGGTCCGGGTGCCGACGGTCAACGAGCTGCTGGCCCGCCCGGGCGTCATGCATGCGAAGGTCGAGCTGCTCGTGGGCGAGCCCACGCCCGACATGACCGAGGACACGATCCGTCGGGCCGCGTCCGCGATCCTCTCGGCGCCGACGGAGGACGAACTGGCGGCGCGGATCGAGGACCTACGGACCTGGTTCGCTGATGCGGTGACGGTCGCATCGCCCTGAGCAGCGGATACCGCAGGGCCTGGAGGACGCTGCGGGCACCGTTGATGGCGGCACTGACGGCAGGGCGCCGGGTCGGTACCCGCCGGGCGGCGGGCAACGGTCGGGTGGGCGAGATGCCTTGCGTCTCAAGCAACCAGCCAGGAAGCCTCGTTGGTCGCCCTATCCTGCCGCACGCACTCGCCGAGTGGGTCACCGTACCCCCGCAGGTGACCGCTACTGCAAGCTCCGGCCCTCCCAACGGGCCCTGGTCGCACTGGCGCACCTACGCGAGCACGGTGCCCCCGCCCAGATCGCCGCCGGTGTCCGGACCGGCGTCGGCACCGCCCACGCCTACTACGTTCACCATGTCGGCCAGACGCCCGCCCCGCCGAACGCGGCGCGGCCACAACGAAATCTTCCACAGAACCGCAGGTCAGAGGCCTGACCCGGGCCTTCACTGAGCCGCCCACGGGATTCGAACCCACGACCTACGCATGACGAGACCATCAGCGATCGTGACGCCTGGTTCCGCCTCGTGCCCCGTAGTGCCGTTCTGCCTGATCAGAGCACATGCGGCTGTCCAGTCTCGTCCACCTGATGTCACCCCGCCCAGAGGCGTCCGGCCGCACACTGGCCGCACATAACCACACCTACGAGGTGCTGCCCCCTCAGAATCGTGTTGTCGGTGTTCTACAGGGTTCTCCTGGCGGAGACGAAGAGTCCGTCGGCGGTTCGGTGGTTCTCTTCGCCGGTTCTGCGCGCCTGGGAAGCGTTCTGTGAGCAGCTCCGGCAGGACTGGCGGGAGGCAGGTGCTTTCCCGGCTCGAAGGCTGGGCAGGGCAGCGCGCAGGACCGGTGCGGTGTTCGGCGGCGGGGTCGAGGAGTCGGCCCCGCGCCATCGGCGGTGTTGTGCCGTGTCTGCGTACCGGGTCAGGTCGGTTTCACGGTGAAGTCTCGGAACTCCAGGGCGGTGTTGTCGACGCGCAGACCTGTTCCGCCGGGCACGGTGAGCTGACGCGGATCGCTGTCGACGGTTTCCAGGACGGTCCTGCCGTCGATCGTGAGGGCCAGGCGGACCTTGCCGTCGGCGGTGTTGTGGGCGGTCGCGGAGACAGTGTGCCATTCGTCGTAGGGGAAGGCGTGGCGTCCTTCGGCGAGGGTCTGGTAGTCGCCCTGGTCGGTGCCGTCACCGTCCTCGCCGGGGGTTTTGCGTTTGATCTCCACGTGCCCGTCGCGTCGGCGGAAGCTGAGGGCGTACAGCTCCTGGGGGCTGTGGTAGCGCAGCCACAGGTGCGCGCCGTCCCAGTCCTGGGCCGGGGTGCGCGCGGTGGTCACCGGCGGCTGGAGGCACACCTCGGCGGTGACCCGGCAGTCCGCGAAGTCCCGGCGCCGGGTGACCAGGCGGAAGACGGCCGAGCCGGTGTGCCGGGCGGAGTCCGGGCCGGGGGAGTCGCCGTCCGGTTCGCCGGTCGAGCCGGTGCCGCCGTGGGCGAACAGGGAACCGCTGGTCACGACCCAGTCCGGGCTGGTCCGGGCGTCCGGAGCCTGCTCGTTGTGGAAGGCGTACTCGTTGGTGAGCAGTCCGTCGCCGCTCAGGCCGGGGCGGAAGGCTTCGCTGCTCGGCTCGGGTTGCGGCCACAGCTGCCAGGCTGCCGTGGTCGCGGCGAGGGCGGTGAGGGCGGAGCCGCCGAGCAGGATCGCTCGGCGGCTCGGCCGCGGTCGGGGGTCGTTCACTTGACCTGGGCCTCGGTGACCTTGAACTGGCGCACCGACGGCCAGGAGTTCTTGGTGACGTCCCGGTAGGCGGAGAAGGCGACGCCGCCGGTGCCTCCGCTGGCCGGCAAGGAGAAGTTGACGTTGCCGTCGACGGTGATCCAGGTCATCTCCGCGCCGACCGTGATCGCCACGTCGTGGTGGTCGGCGTCGGGCAGAGCACGACTTACGACTAGCTTGCGGCTGTCGGCGTCGCCGGACAGCACCCGCACCTCGCGGCGGCTCACTTGGACGCTGACGGCGGACGGGCTGCCGACGCGGGCCCAGATGGCGGCGGAGACGCCAGGCGTGTTGAGTCGTCGGACGGTGCCGCGGACGGTGTACTTGGTCCAGCCTTCGGTGCGGGCCTGTTCGAAAGCGGCGTAGTCGGACAGAGCCCGGCCTGTGGGTGCGAGCCCGTCGCCGCCCACGTGCATGCTGGAGGGCACCCCCGGTGCGGTGGCCCAGCTGGCTCCGGGGTCGAGGAGGACGGCCTTGGCGACGGACAGCGTCGTCGGTGCGGCGGCTGCGGTGCCGGCCGGCACCTGGGTGATCTTGAGGTCGGTGAACTTGGGCCAGGGCGTCTTCTCCGAGCCGTTGCGCACCGACAGGCCGATGCCTCCGGTGGCGTTGCCACCGCTCTGGCCGGTCTCCGTGCTGAGCTCGGTGCGGCCGTCGACCAAGACCTTGACCACCTTGCCGGTCACGGTGACCTGGAGCTGGTGAGTGGCCGCGGCGACCAGCGGCTTGGCGGCGATCTGCTCGCGCTTGTCGCCGCTGCCGCGCAGCAGGGTCACGGTGGAGCGGCTGAGGCCGACGGTGATCGGGTCCAGGCTGTCGTTGCGGGTGGTCAGGTTGACGTTGTTGGTGCTGTCAGCCAGATTGGCGACGGTCGCGTTGACGGTGTAGTCGGTCCAGTCGGCGGAGGCCACAGGAAGGAGGTCGGCCGACACGTACCCGCTCTTGCCCGGATAGGGGCCCGCGCCGGTCAGCGCACCGATGTCCTTGGCGTTGCTGGCGTCGGTGCGCACCCAGGACGCCGCGTCCTGCAGCGGCGCGTCGAGCGCAGGGGGCACCAGCGTCCACTGCTTGACCTGCCCGAGGAGTTCCTCGGCGGTGGTGGTCTGGAAGACCTCCAGCCGCTGGACCTGCTTGGCGGCCGCCGCCCGGCGCCCGGCCGGCAGCGGCCGGTGGGCCAAGTCGGTCAGGGTGGCGGTGAACGTCCGCTCCAGGATGCCCTGCAGCGACGGACCGGGGATCGGCACGTTGATCCGCTCGCTCATCTCCGAGAACGGGTAGGCGAACAGCTGCGGGCGCGGCAGGTCGTGGGCGCGGAAGTCCTCCAGGCTCTGCGCGATGTCCTCGTCGAGGCGCGCCTGGTACTCCTCGACGGTCTCGATCCGCTGCTGCGCGGGCAGCCACAGCCGGTTGGACAGCGCCGACGCCTGGGTGCCGGTGGCGTCCACCTGGCCGCGCTGGTGCAGGTCGTGGGTGTGGTCCTGGAAGTCCCACCGGCCGGAAGCCGCCATGCGGGAGACCTCCGCCCAGGAGAGGTAGTAGGGCCGGTTGTGGTCGACCTTCCCGGTGATCAGGTAGGAGGCGGCGTGCATGTGGTGCTTGGCGAGGATGCGGTCCCCGTACACCCAGAGGCCGTTGGTGCCGTCGTCGAAGGTGATGTACACCGAGCGCGGCGGGGCCGGCCCGCCCTTGAGGTAGTCGACGAACTCGTCGGTGGTCAGCGTCCGGTACCCGGCGGCCTCCAGCGCGGTGAGCTGCTGGTCGAACCGCTCGGGCGTGACGACGTACTCGCTGCGGTTGGTCGGGCTGATGTCGTGGTACGTCAGGACGACCGGCGGTGCGGCATCGGGGAGTTGAGCGGAGCCGCTCTGCCAGGCGGCCTGGGTCGCCCGGTCGAGGCGGACCGGGCCGACGGCGCTCTGCGGGGTGACGTCGCGCCGGAAGACGTAGTACTTCCAGCTGGCGTAGAACGGCAGGGCGAGCACCGAGAGCGCCATGGCGACCAGCGTGAGGCGGGCGAGCCAGTGAGTGATGCCGCGTCGGCCGGACCCGCGGTGCCGGCGGCGGGCGTCGGAGCGTGCGGTCACAGCAGACTCCCTCGGGAGAGCACGAGGGCGTAGACGCCCACGACGACGGCGGTGGACAGGACGGCGGCGAGGAGACGCCCGGCGGTGCGCAGGATCCTCACGTCGCGCTCCTCGACCAGACGCCGCGGCGGATGGTGGCGATCGAATAGGGCAGCAGCCAGGCCAGGACCACCGAGGAGAGCAGGCTCATGACCGGCCGGTAGCGCCATCGGGTGTCGCCGGGATTGTCGATCTTGAACGCGAGCCCCCAGACCAGTCCCTTCAGCACGACGCCGCTCAGGTAGAGCAGGGTCAGGAACGCGGCGCCGTGCAGCGGTGCCCACAGCAGGTGGCGGAAGGCCATCAGCGGGGCGGAGACCACCCACAGTGCGTGGCCGTAGTAGAGGGCCGCCGGGCCGAAGCCGCGGCGCCACATGAACGTGCCGGTGAAGCACATGTTGCGGATGAAGCTCTTCTTCCAGCGGATCTGCTGCTTCATGAAGGGCCGGAACCGGGCGGGGACGTTGGTCCACACCCGGGCGGACTGCACGTAGCCGATGCGCCACTTGCGCTCCGGGAAGTCCTCGGCCGTCACGAACGGCGAGTCGGCGTACTGCCGCTTCAGGGCGCGCCCCTTCCACTTCTGGCCGAGCACGTAGCCGGTGAGCTGCCGGTCGGTGGCGAACCGGAAGGGCGCGCCCATGAACCGGTCGCCGGCCCAGGCCGGCAGGTAGTTGTAGATCGCGTCGCGGCGGAAGACGGCCAGCGGACCGGAGACGCACGCCACCGAGCCGAAAACCGCTTCGGCGGCCTTGGCGACCCGGAACTGCCCTTCGTACCAGACGTCCTGGGCCCGGGTGAACACGCTCACGGGGGCGTTCAGCGCCCGGCAGTGCCCGCTCACCGCGCCCAGCTCGGGGTGGTGCACCAGGGCGTCGACGCAGCGCAGCAGGGCGTCCGGGGCGAGGATGCAGTCGGAGTCGGTGAACGCGATGACGTCCCCGTCGGCGATCTCGCAGGCCCGCACCAGCGCGTGCTTCTTGCCGAGGTTCTTCTCCAGGTACAGGACGGTGATGCCGAGTTCGCGCTCCAGGCGGCGCAGCACGTCCCGGGTCCCGTCCTCGGAGAGGTCGTCGACGACGACGATCTGCAGGTCGGGGTAGTCGGAGGCGGCCATCGAGCGGACGCACGCCTCGATGCACTCCTCCTCGTCCTTGACCGCCAGCAGGAAGCTGACCCGCGGGACGGCGGGCAGCGCCGGGAAGTCGTCCAGTCGGCGCGGGCGCTTGCGCAGTTCCCGCACGGCGGGGTCGTCGTACTTGCTGTAGGCGATGTAGAGCATCCCGATCGTGCCGGCCAGCACCACGAAGCCGTAGCCGAGGATCAGCGGGCTCTGCGGCAGCCGCGGCGCCTCGCGGGCGAGAATCAGCAGCAGCGGCAGGATGCACAGCAGGGTCAGGACGCGGCGCGTCCCGGCGCGGACGGCGGGGTCCACGCGGTCCATCACCCGCCCGAGCGGGCCGGGGCGGCGGGCGGGGGCCCGAACGCCGGTCGGCAGCGGGGGCAGTGCGCGCTCGGGGCCGTGCGGCCAGGTGCTGGGGGCCGTCCCGGTGCGGGGCGCCTGATCGAGTATCACAGGACCGCCTTCGCGGGCACGCCGGGCAGGCGGTAGGTGGCATCGAGGACGGCGGGCTGCTCGGCCAGCCACGCCAGGTCGCTCCCGGGCTGGACGGTGTGGACGACCACGATGTCCCACTCCTCGGCGGCGGGGTCGGCGACGGTGTGCACCGTGGCTCCGTGCAGACGCGCGGTCGGCACCAGCGGGTCGTGGTAGGCGATGGAGGCGCCGAGGTCGTGCAGCTCTTCGAGGATCTCCAGGGCCGGGGACTCCCGGAGGTCGGCGACCCCCGGCTTGTAGCTGACGCCGACCAGCAGGACGCGGGCACCGGTCAGCGCCCGACCCCGGTCACCGAGCAGTTCCCGCACGCGCTGGACGACCTGGCGCGGCCGGCCGGCGATGGCGGTCATCGCAGTGTCGATCAGCGGGGAGGCGATCCGCAGACGGCGCAGCTGCCACAGGAGGTAGTGCGGGTCGCAGGGGATGCAGTGTCCGCCCACGCCCGGCCCGGGGTAGAACGGCATGAAGCCGTAGGGCTTGGTGGCCGCCGCCTCGATGACCTCCAGCGGGTCGAGGCCGAGGCCGCGGCAGTTGTCGGCGAACTCGTTGGCCAAGGCGATGTTGACGGCCCGGAAGGTGTTCTCGTAGAGCTTGCTCATCTCGGCCGTCTCCGGCGAACTGACCCGGTGGACCGAGGGCGCCGTCAGCAGGAGCGCCTCGGCGGCAAGGTCGGTGCAGCGGGGTGTCACGCCGCCGACGACACGGGGGGTGGTGTCCTGGGCGTGGTGCGCATTGCCCGGGTCGATCCGCTCCGGCGAGAACGCCACGTGGATGTCCTCGCCAGGCGTGAAACCGCGGGTCAGGAGCGGTCGGAGCACCAGGTCGCGGGTGCAGCCGACATAGGTGGTGGAGGTGAGCATCAGCACCTGACCGGGCACGGCGTGGGCCACCACGGTGGCGCACGCCGCCGCCAGCGGACCGAGGTCGGGAACCAGGTGCGCGTCGACGGGGGTCGGCACGCACACGATCACGACCGCGGCGTCCGCGAGGAGTGACGGGTCGTCGGTGAGGACGAAACGGGGGTCATCGACGGCTGCCGCGAGCCGCTCCCGGTCGCTTGGCAGCAGGTCGACGTCGCGGCTTCGGATGGCATCGAGACGGGCGGAACTGACGTCCAGTCCGATCACCGGGCGGCCCGCGCCCAGCAGCGCGAGGGCAGTGGGCAGACCGACATAGCCGAGACCGACGACGGCGACGGTTCCGACTGACGTGGAGCAGGTGGGGACGGACGAGCGTGACAGCGCAACTGTGAACAAGGTTCTTCCAGGATTCGTGGACCAGTAGGGCTGGCACCGGGGAATCTCTGAAGGATGGAGGTCCTGTGGCCGCGTCAGCAAATCCTCCGGTAAGCGACAAATGCCCCGGCCGCGGTTGCCATATGTCCCTTTTGCCAGGGAATTGCACCCTCCAACTTCCCACAGGACGAAACCCTGCCGATGAGAAGTGTGATGGAAAAGTGATTGATGGGCCGACTTGTTTCAAGTGAAGTGGTGATGCTGTGCCGATCAAGGCTCGCGGTCGCTCGCTCCACCGCCGACCGAAGCGAACCTGCCGGGCCCCGGTGGCATTGGCGCACCACCCGGGGACCGGCCACCGGCCGCTCCCCGAAGAGTGGGGTGACTCGCATCCCGGCGATGCCCATCCGGGAGAAGCGAGTACGGACGCTCGGACTCCTGCGCTCCGCGATCCGCAGGGCTCCCCTCCCCGGGGTCACCCGCAGGTACGCCGACGGGGAATGCCCGAACAGGTCTTGTGAGAGGTTCAGGCGGCGCGGCTGCCCGAGTTGGCCCTGACGGGGCGACCGAGGGCGTGCCAGGTGCCTGCGTGCACGGGCCCCGCAGGAGCACCGGGCCCCCACTGCACCATGGATGTCCGATCCGGCAGGATCCCGCGTCGGGCCGTCGCGACGACACCGATGCGCGTCACATCGCCGTAATGGACGACATCGTCCCCAGCGCTGAACTCTGGCGCGGGCATTTCGGAACACTCCAGTGGTGCGCTGGGCTGCATGCTGCGGACGGTGGGCCAGACAACCTATCATCGCCCGGTGCCGACCGGCAGAACAGCCGGGCCCGGAGGGGCAGAGCAGCGGGCCCTTGCGGGGAGGACCGTTCGCCTGGATCTTGCAGAGGCTTGCGTACACAACGTAACGAGCGCTGTCGGCGCATGAGTATGACCATGCGCCGAGTCCATGGCGCAAAAGATGCCAAATTGTTAGTGATCGGCGGTTTCGGCGGGCGTCGGGTCGAGTTAGCCTCGCGTAGTAGAACTTCCTGGCGAATCCGGTCTGTGAGAATGCTGCAAAACACTCCGTCGCAACAACGCATGCCGGGCGGCGCCAGGTCCCGCCGAGCCCCACGGGGCCGACGGCCCGGAGCGGCCAAGCCGGGACTTCTTCCCTTGCCGCCGGACGACCGCGAGAAGTATTCCTACGTCAAACGCTACAACTGGGTCCTGACGCTCTCCTCGCTGATCGGTTTCGTGTTCGTCGCCTACAGTCAGATCGACACCGCCCGACACAGTCTGTGGATCTGGGTGTTCTCCCCGGTGCTCCTGCTGTCCGTGGCCGGGTTCCTGATCGGGGTCCGGCTGGAGGCGTTCACCCCGAGTTTCGACCTCAAGGCGCACCGCCGACTCGTCCGCTCCTGGGACCCCGTCGTACCTCCGACGGTCGATGTCTTCCTTCCCGTGTGCGGTGAACCGATCGAGGTGCTGCACAACACCTGGTCGCACGTCCGGGCCATGGCCGCAAGTTACCGGGGGAATGTCACACCCATCGTTCTGGACGACTCGGACAGCCCCGAACTGGCATCAATGGCGGCCGACTTCGGATTCGGCTACCTGGTCCGACCGAATCGCGGCTGGTTCAAGAAGGCCGGCAACCTGCGCCACGGATTCGAGCACTCCGACGGTGACGTCATCTTGATCCTCGACGCCGACTTTGCGCCGCGGGCCGACCTACTCGACGAACTGCTTCCCTACCTCGACGCCGACCCGCGCACCGCGATCGTCCAGTCCCCCCAGTTCTTCCGCGTCCTCGACCAGCAGAACTGGATCGAGCGCGGAGCAGGAGCTGTCCAAGAACTGTTCTACCGCTCCGTACAGGTCTCCCGACAGCGCAGTGACGGCTCGATCTGTGTCGGCTCGTGCGCTCTGTACCGCCGCACCGCGCTTGCCGAGATCGGCGGGACCAGCCTGATCGAACACTCGGAGGATATGCATACAGGCTTCGATCTGCGTGCCCGCGGTTGGGACCTGCGATACGTGCCGCTCGCACTCTCCACCGGCGTCTGCCCCGACAGCATCGGCGCTTACTACAACCAGCAGTACCGCTGGTGCATGGCCTCGATGAGCATGCTCGGAAGCATGCGGGAATTCTGGCGGATCAAGATGCGATTCGCCAGCCGTCTCTGCTACATCTCCGGCTTCATCTACTACATCGAAACGGCACTTCTCACCTTCACCGGGCCTCTGATCGCCCTGCTCCTCCTCCTGGTCTTCCCGGACCAGCTCAGGGCCACCAACATGTGGTACGTCCTGCCGAGCGTGGTGTACCTGACCCTGGTCTATCCGCTCTGGCACCGGAACCCGTACCGGCTTGAGGCCTGGGCCACCCGTGTGATGTACGGCTGGGCGCATGTTTTCGCCATCTGGGACGTACTGCGCCGCCGACCGATGGGCTGGCAGCCCTCCGGTTCCGGTTCCGCGAAGAACAACAAGACACGCCGGTTCTGGATCGGGATGTGGACGTGGAGCATGCCGACGGCTGTGCTCTGGGTCGGTGCGGCCCTGTGGCGGATGGACACCATGGTCCCCGCCAACTTCGCCCTCATGCTCGGCTCGGGACTTTTCTACGCCGCATCGGTGGGTCGCGTCCTGGTCCAGCCGCGGACCGACGAAACGGAGAGCATCGCGTGACCGGGAAGATCAGCCGTCGCCGACTGATGCTCACAGCAGCGGCGGCCGCAGTCACTGCGGCCTGCTCCCCCAGCCCCACCGCTCCCATTGGCGCGGGAGGCATTGGCGCCGAACCCGGGAAGCCCGGCGCTGAGGGGGTCACTGCCGCACCCCGGCTGCCCTACGACGTGAGCCAGTTGCTCAAGCCGGCCCGCAAGTACCTAGGTGCCACCTTCGACGGCGTCCCCAAGACGCTCGACCCTGTCGACGCCTGGGCCGAACTGGTGGGAAAGGAGCCCAACCTGCTGGTTTACTACCTCGGTTGGGGCGACGAATTCCAGACCGACCAGACTGCAGCGGTGTGGAAGCGCGGCCTGATCCCCTACATCGCCTGGGAACCGTTCAGAATATCCTTGGCCGACATAGCAGCAGGTCAGGATGACGAGTACGTCCGCCGGACAGCCCTGGCGATCCGCGATCTGAACGTGCCGGTGGCGATCAGTTTCGCGCACGAGATGAACGGCCACTGGTACCCCTGGGGTACCAAGCAGAGCACTGCGCAGGATTTCGTCAAGGCCTGGCGGCACCTCCACGACGTCTTCCAGGACAACGGCGTGTCCAACGTGATCTGGGTGTGGAGCCCCAACGTGATCAATCCGGTTCCCAACGTCCGGCTCCAGCCGTACTACCCGGGGGACGGCTATGTCGACTGGCTCGGTGTGGTCGGCTACTACGCGAAGACCGGGCCGCACACCTTCGGTACCCTCTTCGGCCCGACGCTCAAGGAGATCCGGGCGTTCACTTCCCGACCGGTCCTGCTCGCGGAAACCGCCTCGGAACCGACGCCCCGTAAGAGTGCCGACATCGCCGACCTGTTCGCCGGTGTGTTCGCGGACCAGGACATCGTCGGCTTCGTCTGGTTCGACCTGCGCAAGGAGAGCGACTGGAGGGTTGACAGCAGCCCCGAGTCGCTCGCCGCATTCCGCCACGCGGTGGCCGACCCCCGTATCGGTTTCGACGTGGAGCATCCCGATGAACACCCGTAGCTCCGAGGAGTACGGACCGAACAGTAAACAACCTCCGGGTCCGGGTTCTTGGTTCGTCCCGCGCCAAGCGACGCCCGTCGAGAGCGACCACTCCGACGCGCATCTCGAAGGGTCGGCTCCGTATCACCGGCAGGAGTCCGAGAACGAACGGACGATGCAGCTCCGGGTGCTGCCCGCCGTCGAACCCCACCCGGACCCAGGCTATGCCTTCGCAGAACCGGTCCGGGCCGGATGGGCCCTGCCGCCCGTTCTCGACATGGCCTGGTCCGCCCGGTCCAGTCGGCGCCGCGCCCGAATCAGCCGCGGCCTGCTCGCCGTTGTCCTGCTGGTCCAGTGCCTGGTGACTCTTCGTCTGCGCAACACCGCGTTCGAGGACGAGGCCCTCTACGTGTACGCCGGCCATGCCATGGTCGACCACCTCTTCCACGGCGTCCCGGACTACGGCGGCTTCGGCAGCTACTTCTCCGGTGCCCCGGCGCTCTACCCGGTACTGGCTGCCGGTGTCGACTCCCTGTTCGGCCTGACCGGCGTGCGAGCGATGAGCACGGTCTTCATGCTCGCCGCCAATGGCTTGCTGTACGGCTTCACCCGGCGCCTGTTCAACGAACGGGCAGGCCTGTGCGCGGCGGTGCTGTTCGCCTTCACCCAATCCACGCTGTTCATGGGCGCACTCGCCACCTACGACGCCGCCGCCGTTCTGCTGCTGGCGGCTGCCACCTGGGTGGTCGTCCGCGTCGGGCACGGCCACTGGGGGCTGCCGCTGCTCGCCGCCCCGCTCGCGGCCCTCGCCGTCGCGGTCAAGTACGCCTCCGCGCTCTATCTGCCCACCATCGCGCTTCTCCTGCTCCTCGTCGCCTACCAGCGACACGGATTCGCCCGCGCCGTGATGCGGACCGCGGTGTTCACTGCCGGCACGATCGGGCTCCTCGCTGCCGGCATGTACGGCACCGACTACCTCGGTGCTGTCGCCAGCACCACCACCGCACGGGCCCACGGTGGCACCTCCGCGTGGTCGATCCTTCAGGACAGCGCCCGTTGGGGCGGGCTGCTGTTCCTGGCCGCGGTCCTGGGCACCGTGCTGTACACCCGCCGGGCCAGGCTCAGCGAGGTTCCCGGCTGGCGTCAGGCCGTACCCGGGGCCCGTTGGCGGGCCGCGATCGGTCTAGTGCTCACCGGCACCGCGCTGCTGGCGCCCGCCTACCAGATCCACCTGGCCACCAGCACCTCGCTGCACAAGCACGTCGGCTTCGGCTTGCTGTTCGCGGCGCCCATGGCGGGCGTCGGCCTCACCCGGCTGATGGGCGCGCACTTCAAGTTTCCGCAACTCGCCATTGCCGTGGCAGTGATCGCCCTGACCGCCGCGATGTCACAGTCCGCCTACAACTACGGGCTGTGGCCGAACACCACCTACCTGACCCAGGACCTCGCCAACAAGGTCAGGCCGGGCCAGAAATGGCTGGGCGAACCGCACGAGGGCCCCGTCTACTACCTCAGCCGCGACCGTCTGACCGACTACACCGAGTGGACCTCGGTCTTCTACATCGACTACACGGGACGCGGCGGACACCTGTCGGGCGTCGACGGCTACCGGGCGGCGATCCAGGACGGCTGGTTCGACGGTGTGGTCCTCGACTGGGGAGCCAGCCCGGGCGAGGTACCTCGGGCCGTGCGCGAGGAACTGCGCACCGGCGGCCGTTACCGCCTCTCCAGCGCCCTGCCGTACCGAACATCCGGCGGTACCGGGCACTTCGAGGTCTGGCTGCGCGTCACCGGATGACGGCGGACCGGCCCGGAACACCGCAGGTGCCACTCCGCAGCAGAGCGGAGTGGCACCTGTTCATCGAGCGGTTCAGTGGTGACACGCAACCGCCGATCCACCAAGTCGTGTAGTACCACCCGTAGGTGCGGATCTGCAGGCACCGGCCGAAGTACTGGGCGATCTGCCCGGCCCAGGACGGGCCGAGCAGGACAGCACTGATGACCTTGCCCCGGAACCCGAACCTCTGGACCATCCCCACGAAGCTGCTGAGGTACCAGGAGTTCTCAGCGGTCATCTTGTTTTCCCACTTGCTCAGCCGCAGTGCGGCACCGTACCAATGCGTCTCCCAGCGGTACTTGCCGGACAGGTCGAGCATGTTCCGGGTCGAGTAATTGTCAAGAGTTGTGGATTGACGTGTGACCTTCAGGCTATGACCCGGCCGCGAAGGATGATGCGGCTGGGGTGGGCCAGGGCGGAAGGATCGAGTGTGGGGTCGGTGTCGTAGGCGACGAGATCGGCGAGGGCTCCGTCAACCAGGCCGGATAGGCCAAGGTAGGAGCGGGCCGACCAGGAGGCCGCGCCCAGCGCCGCTTCGGGGGGTAGGCCCGCACGGATCAGCCATTCGATCTCCGAGCTGACGGTACCGCATGGGAAGCTGTCGGTGCCGGCAAGGATCGTGACACCGGCCTCGTGTGCGGCTCGCACGTTGGGCAGCATCGCGTCCCATCCGGCCAGCCACCAGTCTCGGCGGGCGCTTGGTTCGGCGGCCCGCCGCCGGTCGGCATCGGACCCGAAAACGCTGAGCGTGGGGACGAACGCGGTGCCTTGGCTCGCCATCCGATCGATCAGGCTCGGGTCCAGGTGCATGCCGTGCTCCAGACTGTCGACGCCGGCCAGGACAGCATTGCGACTGCCTTCGCTGGTCTGGCAGTGCGCGGCCACTCGGCCGCCGATCGCGTGGACGGCCTGGACGACAGCAGTGAGGGTGTCAAGCGGTAGGGCGGGTTCGTCAGGCCTCCAGTCCCCGATGACCTTGCACCAGCCCGACGACGCAGTGGCTTCCTCCAGAGCGGCACGGACCAGGTCGGCCTCGCTCACGTCTCTCCCGACGCCCGGGAAGAATCGACCGGGGGTGGCCAGCCAGCGTCCGGCCGAGTGGACTCGAGGCATGTCCGAGTCTTCGTCCACCCAGTCGGGGATGCGGGCTGCGGAACCGGGCGTGCGTACCAGCAGCACTCCGGCGTCGCGGTGATCGGTTAGGTGCCGCCGAAGTGTCGCGTCGCTGAACGGGGCGTCGATGCTTTCGCTACCGGGATGTGTATGTGCGTCGACCAGGCCGGGCAGCAGCCAGCCACCGTCAACGACGAGGTCGGCATCCCGGGCAGCCCCCGCCCTCAGCTGGTCACCGTCGATCCAGAAGGATCGTTCCTCCCGCTCGGGCAATACGACGCCGCGCACTTGAAGCACCACCAGTGGCCCCCTGCCAAGTTGCCTGCTCGGTCGATCTCGCTGGTCCCATGAGGGACCGCGGCAGGATAGCCGGTACAAGCAGCGGCACCGTCAGTCCGCTCTGTGAGGACCCCGCACTCGAATCTTGCTCCGGCGCGAACGAGGCGACGAGGTGGTGCGTGTTCCCCGCCCGCCACCGCAGTCGGGACGGACGAGCAAGAGTCAAGACTGTGGGTGGGCCGTTCCGATGCGGTGATCTCGGATGCCGCGAGCCGGGCGGCTTCGCGCACCTGCGGGTCGAGGTGGTGGAGGAACGGGTCGACCAGCAGCCGAGCCTTCGGGTCGTGGGTGGCGCCGAGGATGTAGAGGCAGTGTTCGAGGAGTTCGCGCTCCGGTGTCGGCATGGCGACGGCCAGTGGTTCGACGAGGTCCAGGGGCAGGCGGTGGTGGTTGAATGCCTCACCGGTCGCGTTCAGCGCGGACTCGCGGACCTTGGTCACCGGTTCGTTGACGGTCAGGCTGACCAGGCGTCCGACCACCAGACGGGCAGTGTCCGTGTCGAGTGCGGTACCGCACAGGAGGTCCCCGAGGGTGTCGACGGCGACATCCCGACCGTTCGGATCGCGGTCGGTCAGCGCTTCAAGCGCCGTGATTATGTCGTTCACGCCGCCTCCTCGGACCGCTCGACCAGGACACCGTTCTCGAAGCGGGCGCCCGCGCGGACCAGGGGCACCAGGTGGGCTCCGGTGATCGCGCGCCATCGTGCCTGGGCGGACTCGACCAGCTTGAACGCCATCGCGAGGGCGGCCGCCGGGCTGCCCGCGCCTCGGGTGACCTTGGTGCGGAGTTTGACCGTGGAGAACGTCGACTCGATGGGGTTCGTGGTCCGAAGGTGGATCCAGTGCTCGGCCGGGAAGTCGTAGAACGCGAGGAGTTCGTCCCGGTCCTCGGTGATCTTGGCGACGGCCATGGGCCACTTGGTGCCGTAGGTGCGGGCGAACGCCTCGATCGCCTTCTGGGCGTGGGTGCGGTCCTCAGCGTTGTAGATGTCCTGCATCGCCTTCGTCGCGCCGGGCTGCGCGGACTTGGGCAGGCAGTTCGTGACGTTGCGGGTCTTGTGAACCCAGCATCTTTGCGGCCTGGCTGCCGGAAACACCTCGGCGAGCGCCCGCCACAGGCCCATGGCGCCGTCCCCGACGACCAACTCGGGGTCGCGCATCCCGCGGCGGCGGCAGTCACGCAGCAGGTCAGCCCATGACTCGGTGGACTCGCGCAGGCCCTCGGCCAGGGCGATCAGTTCCTTGGTGCCATCCAGCCGGACTCCGAGCAGAACCAGTGCGCACGAGTGGGCCTGGCCGAGCCGGACCTTTGGGTGCACGCCGTCGGCCCACACGTAGACGAAGTCGCGGTCGGACAGATCCCGGGTCTGGAAGGCGGCGTGGTCGTCGCTCCACTGTCCGGTCAGCCGTGTCACGGTCGCGGCCGACAGGCCGGCCGTTCCACCGAGGAACTGCTCCAGCGCCGGGACGAAGTCCCCGGAGGACAGGCCGTGCAGGTGGAGCAGCGGCAGCACCTCGGAGATCTTCGGCGACTTGCGGCACCACGGCGCCAGGATCTTCGAGGAGAACCGCTTGCGCTCGCCGGTCTCGTCGTCGACGCGTCGGTCGTTGACCCGCGGGGCCTTGACCTCGACCGGTTCGGCGGCGGTGACCACGGTCCGGGGCCGGTGATGGCCGTTGCGGACCACGAGGCGTCGGCCGTATTCGTCGGTCTCGGCAGCCAGCTCGGCCATGTACTGGTTGACTTCCGCTTCCAGGGCGGCGGCCAGCATCCGGCGGGCGCCTTCCCGGACGATCTCGTCGATCAGGGAGCCGGACTGGGTGGAGGCGTCCTCGTTGACTACGCCGAGCATGGGCATGCCTCCCCGACCCGCGCTGCAACGCGGGCCTGCTCGGAGACCTTAAGGATCATTCGGAAAGGTACGCCCTCTGCATGCCTCCCCGGAACCGATCCACAGGTCCTGAGCATTGCTCGGCGAGCAGGTCGCCGTAGACGTAGTCGTACGGATTGGCATTGCCGCCGTAGACCGGGTCGATCGACAGGAATCGGCCGCTGTCCGGGTTGTACAACCGGACGCCCATCAGCACCAGGCTGTTGGTGGTCTCGGCGGACTGAGCTGTTCTGAGTTTGGTGGAGTCCCCGAAGCCAGGGCTACGATCCCGGCGTAAGGAGAACCATCTGCTGTGCCGGCACCACGCAAGTACCCTGACGAGATCCGTGAGCGCGCGATTCGTGAGGTCCGCGCCACGGGCCGCCCGATCGCGCGCGTCGCGCGGGACCTGGGCATCCACAAGGAAGCCCTGCGGAACTGGGTCCGCCAAGCCGAGGCCGACGCCGGAGAGCGCGACGACCGGCCGACCGGCGACGAACTCGAAGAACTCAAGCAACTCCGCCGGGAGAACGCGGAGTTGCGGCGGGCGAACGAGATCCTCAAGGCCGCCCGCGTGTTTCTTGCCCAGGAGATCGACCGTCCCCGGACGAGGCCGAGCAGGTGATCGACCACCTGCGTGACGGCTTCGGGGTCGATCCCGTCTGCCGGGTGCCGGACCTGTCGCCGTCGACCTGCTTCGCCCGCGAGCAGCGTCCGAAGTCCGCCCGCCGGCTCCGAGACGAGCAGCTCAGGCCACTGATCGCCCAGGTCCACGAGGAGTCCGGTGCCACCTACGGCGCCCGCAGGATCACCCGCGCGCTCCGGCGCAAGGGCATCGAGGCCGCCCGGTGCACGGCCGAGCGGCTGACGGCCGCACTCGGCATCGAGGGCGTCATCCGCGGCCGGCGACGCCGCACGACGATCCCGGACCCGGCCGCGCCGAGGCCACCGGACCTGGTCGACCGCGACTTCACCGCCGAACGGCCCGACCGGCTGTGGGTCGCGGACATGACCTACGTGCGGACCTGGTCGGGCTGGGTCTACGTCGCGTTCGTTCTGGACGTGTTCTCACGGACCATCGTCGGATGGCAGGTCGCCGACCACATGCGGACCGAACTTCCCTCGGACGCGCCGGCGACGGCTCTGCGGCGGCGCCGGATCAAGAAGGACTCCGGGCCGGTGCACCACAGCGACAGAGGGTCGCAATACGTGTCCGTTCGCCACACCGAGCGGCTCTCCGAGATCGGCGCTGCCCGTCGGTCGGGTCCGTCGCGGACTCGTACGACAACGCGATGGCCGAGGCGCTGAACGGCACCTTCAAGGCCGAGTCGATCGGGATGCAGGGCCCGTGGACCGGCTTCGAGCAGGTCGAGCGGGCGATCTTCCGGTGGGTCACGTGGTACAACGAGGAACGGCTCCCCTCCGCCCTGGACCACGTTCCGCCAGCAGAGTACGAACGCGACCACCGGCGAAGCCAGGAAGCCACACTGCAGTCCGCCTGAACACACGATCACGGACTCCACGAAACTCGGGGCAGCTCACCTCCTGGTTTCCCTGATCCTCTGGCTACGACAACCTTCCAGATGATCATTTGTCAGACAGGCCCTGGAGGGTGAGCCGAAGACCGCCAGCGGTGTTCGCGCATCGTCGCGTTGGACCTGGACACCACCAGTGTCCTCCCCCACCACGAGAAGCTGCAGAAGGCGGAACGGCTCCGCTCCGGTCCAGGCTGGGCCGACACGGGCCGCATGTTCGTGGAGGAGGACGGCACCTGGCTCCACCCGGGCAAGGTCAGCGACCTTTTCGGCCGCCTGGTGGAGGAGGCCGGTCTCCCGCCCGTCCGACTCCACGACCTTCGACACCTGGCGGCCGCACTCGCTCTGGTTGCCGGCATCGACCCCAAGGTCGTTTCGGAGATGCTCGGCCACATCGACACGGCCATCACCCGCGACCTCCACCGGACCGTCCTGGACGACATTGCGCGTGAAGCGGCCGAGGCCGTCATGAAGCTCGTCCCCCGCCGCAGAGCGGCATACCCCCGCCCGGGCGTCATGGCCTGACGGGGACGAGCGACACTGCCCCCGGAGACCCCCTCCGGGGGCAGTGTCATGAGGTGGACGACCTCCGGCCTATCTCACCCTGAGTAACCGACTGCCGGTGGGCTGATGGGGAGGTGTGCCCTCTCCAGGAGCGCACCGCTCGGAGGCGATCGACGCCGCTCGGAACGCGTGGCCAAGTTATGGCCGATTTGCCGATGTGAACATGCCGTTGCGCTGCTTACAAACTTGATCGTGAACACGCAAAGCCCAGGTCAGATAGCATCTGACCTGGGCTTTTCTGAGCCGCCTATGGGATTCGAACCCATGACCTACGCATTACGAGCCCGAGAGGGATCATGTTGGCTGCTGCCGACATCGACCGCCTGGTGACGAAGCTGCAGGTCAGAGCACTGCCGGGTGATCCGCGATCCAGCCGGATCCGGCACGTGCTACGCCATCCGCTCACGCATCGCTCACGCATCGCTCACGCAGCTTCGCTCCGAACCAGTGCAGGACTGCCCGGGTGACCGGCCGCACCTAGATCTCGGATAGGGGCTCCACGATGACCTCGCGGGCCCGGTGCGGGCGTCTTTCGTGATGGTTGGCCAGGACAGGTGCAGGTCGCGGGCGGCCAGTATCCCGGCAGAGCTGGCGTCCCGCGCCTGCGGCGGCCCGCACGGGTGGTGATTCGCGCACACCGGTACCTGTCGCACCCTCGCCCATGATCCGGACGCCGCCGCAAGGCGAATGTGAAGGTTAGTCGCCAGGCGCGATGGCATGAAATCGCCATTCAGACTCTTCCAACGCGACCTCCCCCGAGGCCAAACTAAGAGGGCCCCGGGGGCAAGTATCTTTAACGTCGACGGGCACTTAAAGAGCTGGGCTTAAAGCTCTGAAATCAGGGCTTTTTTGACAGCTTCGACCGCCGTCTCTGTGAGAGAAATGCGCAGGGTTCCATCCTGCTTCAACCCCCACACAGTAAATCCCTCGCTGTCAATCTGGGTGACCTCGTCGGCGAATTTCCCCGGAGATACGAATCGGACCAGCAACTGGCCGGGCACATTTCGTACGCCACGGATCGATAGCAACTTCCGGCCCGTTTTATCTGCAAGGAGGTGAGGGCCTGTCGTATCAAGGGCGAATACGTCGCCACCCGACCAAACCAAGAAGTCGGGATAAAATGTCCGAGTCTTCCCCATAGTAATCAAGGGGATTCCGTATCCGCTGCGGCTTGGGTTGCGACACCATGGTAGACCAAGCGTGTCTAGCGCTCGGGCGAACGGCAGCTCCAGGGTCGGATTAAGGTCGCTATAACCCTCGTGCAGACTGTGCTCAAAAGTTTCGAGCGAATCTGGGCGCACTAGGATGGGCCCCACCTCGTACGGATTGGGCCGTTGCTGTTTCAGGACCACATTTGTGGCGTACGCATCTACAACGTCTGCTGCAACGCGGAGCACATGGGCATAGGCCGGCGAGCCAAATCCCACTAGAGCATCGAATTTTCCTTCGTGCGTAGGGGCAACTCCGAGAGCACCTTGGAATCGACGCCCGACCTCCCGAGAAAAAACCCAGCGCGCCGACACCTCATTAGTGTGCTCAAAATCCTCCCACACAAGCTCGGGCTGGCCACCCGTGAACGACTCGCCGACTGTGCGCTGCACGATGCTTCGCCCGCCGCTTGCTCGCGTGTTCGTCCCATCGTCTTTGCGATAGTCGGTAAGCATTCCCATAATGTCAGTGATGGGCTCGGCGGCGTATGAGGCATCGCGGGCAGTTTTGTAAATGGTGTGCAGCTTGCGAGGCTGGAGTAGTACCGGAGTGGTGCTTCCAGGGCTCGCAGCCACGAGACGCACCTCCGGCGCGTCCGTCTTCAGCTTGGTTGCTACAGCTGAGAGGATTTCGCTAAACACATTTCGCTTGTCGACACGCACGTAGAAGTGTGCAGTGTTCAGACGTTCCGAAGCGTAGTGCTGAGCGCCGGGCTGACGCAGCAGGCGACCAATAACCTGCTCGATCGCCACGTTCGATTCCATGCTTTTATCGACGTACGCGAAATAGCACCTCGGATCATCCCATCCCTCTTGAAGGCTGAGATTGAAGATAATATGCTCGTAATCGCCCTCTGCGAAGTTGACGTAGTCCTTATCCCCACCAGAAAAGAGGTTGAACTCAACTGGCGGAGGAAAGTGTCGATCGAACTTGAGAGAGCAGTAGACTGCGATCTTGCTTGGATCAACACCACACGTCTCTACGAGATATCGCCAGATCAGGATCGGCGGGGCTTCACGCGCAAGGAATGGGCGCCTAGGATCGTCGCTGCGCTGAGCGTCACCCTCAACGATATTCGTCTTGCAGACATAAATTGCTTTTGGCGATTGCAACTCTAGGAGCTTTGCCTGAGCAGCCGCGTCCTTCATGTCGGCGAGCATGGCTGAGACTGTCTCTTCCATCGGGGCTTCATATCCGGCAAGAAGGACAGTGCTCTTGATTAGGCCAGCTTCAACCACCGCAGAGGGCTCGACGGCCGTGACGAGATCACCATCTGCCCAGCCCTCTTTCTTCAACTCCTTGATTTCATCAGAGAGGCGGGCCGGTAGGCGCATAGTTGCGCTGGCCACAAGGAAGGCGTCGGGCTGAAGTTCCAACAGGAGATTCGTTTGCTGGTCGGAGAGATTGTGACCCTCATCATAAACAACCAGCAAAGGGCGGCGGTGACCTTCCGCGTCAGTACGGAATTTCAGGAGATCCCAGGTGCTAGCCTCAGCGGTATCGATATCGCAACGGAAGATCAGCCGGTCTCCGCGCTCTTTGTCTCGCTGGTTAAATGTCCCAACCGTGGCAAAATACAGCAGGGGATTAACGGCTTCCCGGACAACATCCGCATCATATTCGGCCAGTGTCGCGACATGGGTCTCACCCAACAGGTGGTGGTACTTACCGCCCGGAGAGAGGTTGGCCAATGATTGCTCGACAACTACGCGGCCCATGCTGAGCCAAAGTACAACTGGAGCAATTGGGAGGGTCGCAGAGATTCCGGCTACCGCGTCGGCCAGGATGACGGTCTTGCCGGAAGCCGTGATCGACGCAAGTGCTTGGAAAAAAGGCACTACTCGCGCTGCTGTGAGCTTTCCGCGCATGGGCGGGTCCGCGTAATAGCGGGCGAACCGCTCGGCGATCTCTGCGGACGCCTCTTGTTGAAAGTCCTTTAGCTCAAGCATGCTTCCCCCTCAGATGTCAGTACGCCGTCCCTGTGGCAGCAGCCTTCACTCTTCACTGAACGGCTCACCGCGCAGATCGAGGCCGAAGTCTCGGAGGATTCTATCGGGGATCTGATAGAACATCACATCATCGGTCTGGAAGAGGAACAGGCGTGCGTAGACGTGGTAGAGCGGCTTCAGGCCGGCGCTGACGGCCTCCTCGACCATCTCTTCATAGACGTCCTCGGTGAGGTTCGTGTTCTGGTCGGGGCCATCCCACACCAGGAAGAAGCCCTCGTCCTCCGCGTTGCGGGCCACGAGGTAGCGGTACGTTCCTGGCGCCTCGTAGCTGAGGCCAGGGCCGCGACGACGGTTGGAGTCGAAGTGCGAGGCGATGACGGTATCCGTCATCTCTCCCCGTTCCATGCTGAGTAGGGCAGCGGCATCCACCTTGCGGTCGAGGGCCGCGAACCGGAAGCCGCCTCCCAGGGGTTCGACTCGCTGACTCTGCCACTTGCCCTCAACCACACGCTGAAGTCGATCCGCGAGTAGCGAACGTGCGTAGCTGTCGCCGCGATCGGGTCGTCCCTGCTCGATCAGCACGAACCGACGGGTAGCACTGGTTTCAGCGTTAAGCCGCAAGATAGCGTGGCCTGTGGTTCCTGAGCCCGCAAAGGGATCGAGGACGATCCCGTCAAGCGGGCACCAGAGGCTGATGATCTTCTCGATAAGCTTTAGTGGCTTGACCGTATCGAAGCCATGATGCGGTCCGACCACGGCGTCGAGTTCGCTCACGCCGGTTTGGCTGTGCCCAGACGCTTCGTGTCCCCACGACACCGTGCCCAGAGCCATCGGCTCTGACTCATAGTCTTCGTCCGCCCAGAACGTAGTGGGTACGCGCCCCTGCTTCACGTCTTCCAGGTAATTCTTCAGCTGCGGCCTACCGGTGCCCCGCTGTCCAAAGTAGATCTGTGGCCACACTCCAGCTGCGAGCGCCTTCTCCGCAGCCTTCCGTGCCTGCGCTAGCGGTGTCTTGAGGACGATCCCCTTGACCGCTGGGACCTCAGCCTCCTTGACGCCAATGATCTTGGCCCGCTCGGCAGCATCGTTGAGGTCGCGTAGTTCATACTCCGCGCCCCACTTCTGGATCCAAACAAGCAGCTGACGCTGGGCGGTACGCCAGCAGCACCCAGCCTGGGGATAGTGAAGCTCCCCGGTGAAAGGCGACTGAATCGCATAGACCATGGTCTGGTTCTTGTGCGCCTTTGACCCAGAAGCATCCTTGGGCTTCCATGAACGAGGATCCCCGTCGGGAGACTTATACCGGGCATTCATTTCAG
Organism: Kitasatospora sp. NPDC088783; assembly: GCF_044750705.1. Classification (NCBI taxonomy): domain Bacteria; kingdom Bacillati; phylum Actinomycetota; class Actinomycetes; order Kitasatosporales; family Streptomycetaceae; genus Kitasatospora; species Kitasatospora sp. NPDC088783. The sequence goes on along the minus strand of NZ_JBIVKJ010000004.1, from coordinate 565,102 downwards.
GGCTGCGCGGCAGGAGGGACGTGCTCGCCCTTGTCTCGTCCTTGGCGTAGACCAAGACATACTCGGTTGCCGTGCTGACGTGATTCTTGTCGTTGCGCGGCGCATATGATTTCTGCCAGTTAATGATGGCGAGGCGATTCTGCTCAAAGAACAGCTCGTCGAGCATTTGGCCGAGTCGGAACAGTTCGCGGTGATCGATGCAGATGGCAAGTACTCCACCAGGCTTCAGCATCGACTTCATCATTTGCAGACGCGGCCACATGAAACGCATCCACTTTGTGTGGCGCGCACCATCATCCGAACTCACGAACTCGCCAAGACCCGGGTCGTTGGGGTCGACGTCCCAGCGATCGTTATAGCGGAAGTCCCGGCCGGTGTTGTACGGCGGGTCTGCAACGATCAGATCGACCTGGCCGCGATCCTTATACAACGTGGCCATCGCTTGAAGGTTGTCGCCCTCGATGACTAGGTTGCGAGCACGCTCAGCTTCATCGCCTGCTCCGTAGGTCTTCAGTTCACGCAGGGTCCGAGGGCGGACCATGCGCCCGACCTTTCTGGCGTTGCTCTTGCCGGGGAAGCTGATCCGAATACCGGCTTCCTGCTGGGCTTGGATGAGCTCGATCAGCTCTGCGCGCGTCAGCTCCTCCAGTGTGGGGCTATCGATGGGGACTGGGATCACTGGCTCGCTCATGGTCGCCAAGCTTAGAGCGAAGTACTGACAGCGCGGGTCTGAACTCACCCACAGTGGCGATGAGACGTCGAGGCTGATGTGCTGCGGGCGTCGGAGAGGCGTCCGTTGTGGCCAGAGTCACTGCTACCGCAGGGCGAGAGCCTCATCCAGGTCGGCGCGTACGGTACATCTCTGCAGCAGCGATCGACGCTGTCTGGGCAGCCATCACGTTGATCAGCCTCTGCAGGCTGGTGGTCCAACTCCCGGTCACGGGCGGAGCCGAGTACTGCACTGCCTCAACACATCTAAAGCTCGCGCAGGCCGACCAAGACTCGTCCGATCAGCAGCGGGTCGGGCACTGGGCCGCTAGCTTCGGCTGGCTGCGTGCGCTCGTCGGCCTGCTCGGTGTGGCCTGAGCCGGATCGCCCGGGACCATGAAGGAGAAGTTCGGCCCAGACGACCTTCCCGGCCGTCGTCGTGGGGTAGTAGCCCCAGCGGTTGGTCATCTCGCTCACCAGGAACAGTCCGCGTCCGCCGGTGGCCTCCACGCCCACCTCTCGCCGTGCTGGCGGCCGGGGATCGCGGTCGGCGACCTGGACGAGCAAGCCTGTTCCCGTCAGCAGGAGCCCGAGCGTGAACGTGCCGACGCCGGCCAGGCTCGGGTATCCGGTGCTCTGCAGCTGATCGTTGGCCGGGTGGCGGATTGCGTTGGTGGTGAGCTCGGAGACGATGAGGTTGGCCGTCTCGATGACAGCGTCCGGGATCCGCCAGCGGCGCAGGATGTCGGCGGTGTGCCGGCGGGCCCAGGGCACCGCGTTGGGGGTGTCGGCCAAGGTCAGGTGGCTGACGTACGGACGGCCTTGCGACATGTGGTGCCTCCCGCTCGGGGCTGCGTAGGCGTGCGGGTGCCCGCTGTTGCCGTTGATCAGGTGGTCCCGCCGTCCCGTGGTGGCCGGATCGCCGGCCACCACGGGCAGAGGTCCTATGCGCTCCCGTGCGGATCGCTCGCGGGCGCGGCTACTTCGTGGCGATCACGTAGACGCTGGCCCACTGGCGCTTCGGGTTGGCCATGGTCGGGTCGAAGGTCCACGGCTTGACGGTCTTGAAGCCAGCCTCGGTGAAGAGCTGGGCGAGCTTCTCGTGGTCGTACGCCCAGTAGTGGGGGTTATAGGTCGGGTCGTCGTCCTGGTCGCGGAAGACGTAGTTGATGAGGTCGAGGTAGGTGTTGATATTGCCTCGGCACTGCCGCTTGGCGTACCACCGCTCGATCATCTCCGCGGCCTGGTTCGGCGGCGCCGGGTACTGGCTCAGGACGAAGGCGGCGTCCGGCACACCAGTGATGAGCTGCCCGCCGGGCGCGAGGACGCGGTGAGCCTCGCGGGCGTAGTGCATGGCGGAGCGGGGGTAGTCGATGTGCTCCAGGAAGTGCTCGGAGAAGATCGCCTCGGTGCTGGCGTCGGCGAGCGGGATACCCTCGCGCACGTCCCAAAGGAGATCGGCCGGCGGGACGATGTCGATGTTGAAGAACCCGTCGATGCGGTGGCCGCCACCGCCGATCTGGACCTTGCCCGGGCTCGGCGTGAGGATGCCGTCGGGGAGGGCGGCGAGGCTGGCCCGGTGGTGCCGGTGGAGGTCGACCTCTTTGAGGGTCGCTCGGAGTGTGCGCGCGAGGCCGTGGGTGGTCGCCGACGAGTCGAGAGCTTGGTCGAGCTGGGCGAGGAGGGCGGTTATCTGCTGGTCGTGCGGGGTCATCGTGTCTCGCTTCCTGGGTCGCCTGAGGTAAGGGTCAGGTGGTTCGGGAGCTGAGCTGGTCGATCTTCCACAGGCCCAGTCCGTTGCCGGGGTGGTGTCGGCCGTCGTCAGTGAAGTCGGTGTCGAAGTGCTCGACGGGCTCGGGCAGGTGAAACGGGGCTGCCTGGAGGTTGAGCGGGCGCCAGTGGGTGTCCGCGGTGTCGCGGTTCTCGGCAAGGTCGGCATAGGTGGTGGCAAGCAGGTACGACGAGCCGCTGTTGACCACGCGGCAGAGGAAGGCGAGCACCTCGTGGTGGGTGAGGTGAACGAGGCAGTCTCGCGCGATGACGAGGTCGCCAGCCGGGATCTCGTCGCGGCTCAGGTCGGCCTGCCGGAAGGAGACCCACTCGCTGCCGTGCCGTTCCTGGTTGCGCCGGACGAGGTCGGCGACGACGTCGAGGCCGACGTAGGCGTCCAGCTGGTCGAATCCGTCGACGTGGCGGATCCAGTTGACGTCTCCGCATCCGGCGTCGGTGATGGTGCGGATCGGGTAGCGCGCGAGGATCGAGGCGAGGGCGGCCCGGACCGCCTTGGTCTGCCGCAGCTCCGATCCGGGCCCGGAGACCGATTCGGGCGATCCCCAGTGGTTGGTGCGGTAGATCTCGGTGAAGAGCGCCTCAGCAGGCTGCGTGGGCACCGGCCAGGGGGCGGTGGACGGGCTGGTGGGGTCGTGGGTGGGCATACGTCTCCTCCGCGATTGGTCGTCGTGGGGCTTGGGGCAGCAGTCAGCGGCTGCTGTTGCGCATCAGCGTGTACTTGATGTCGACCAGGCGAGGCGCGATGCTCAGCGCAAGCTGCTCAGTCGGGTGGAGGTGCCCGGAGTCGTCCGGCTCGGCACGCCAGACGCGGTAGTCCAGGTTGGGGTAGGCCGGGTTGATGCCGATCTCGCCTTTGGGCATCGTGCCGTTGAACGGCGCGACGATGTCCATGTGGTTCCAGTAGTTCCAGGCTTGCAGGGCCTTGTGCTGGTCGAAGTAGAAGTAGAAGTCGGGGTACCGGCCGAAGCTGCGGAGCTCCCGGTGGATGAGATGGCCGAGCAGCGGGCCGAGCTGGGTGGCGAGGCTGTCGAACTCCCAGCGCGTGCGGTGCCAGGCTTCGGGCACTTGGCCGCTGGTGAAAAGCCGGGCGGCGACGAGGTAGCTGATCCGCTCGACGAGGTAGGTGCGGGCGTGGTCGGCGTCGATGGTCGGGTCCACCCGTCGGAGCAGGCTCACAAGCTGCTGCGGCCGGGGGCGGAACCGTGCGAGGTTGAACTTGCCGGCCATATCCGGGAAGGAGGCGAACAGCATCTCTTTGTAGAGCCAGTTGTTGAACTCCCCGAGGTCGGCCAGTTCTCGGGTCCGCGCCGAGGTGGAGTGGAGCATCAGGTACTCGGCGAGGGCCTCGAAGTAGAGGTAGCCGAGGATCGGCAACCGGGGGATGGCCGCGTCGAGCAACTGCAGGAAGCCGTCGGCTGCCACGATCGAGCCCTGGTAGACGATGCCGGCGGCCAGGGCCAGGAAGGCCGCCGAGTTCTTGACCCGGCCGACGACCGTCTCCCGCAGGTGGTGCCGCTCGGCCTTGCTGAGCAGGTATTCGAGGTCGGTGAAAATCTGCAGGTGGATCGAACCCAGCCGTAGATAGTCAACGCCCGCCAGTCCGCGGTATGCCTGGGGTGGCGCGGTGATCTCGAAGATCAGCGGTGTGGGCGCGCGCTCGGTCAGGCCGATCTTGGTGAGGGAGGCGGGGGCCTCCTTGGTGAGGACGTAGGCGGCCAGGTTGTGCATGCGGAAGCCACGGTCGGTTGGTGTGAGCGGCGCGCAGTAGATGCTGCCGACGAGGCATCCGCCGGAGGGGTAGAGCACGCCCTGCTGGCTGATCTCTTCCAGGGCGTGGGTGACGTGGAGCAGGTGCAGCTTGCCATCGCTGCTCAGGCTGTCGAAGAGCGCGTTCTTGCGGAGCAGGCTGCCGTTCGGTGTCTCGTCGGTCAGGCGCTTGTGCCAGGCAGCTGTCTGGGACGCCAGCGGGTCGCGCTGCCCAGCGTCGGGCGGCAGCAGCGCGGAGTCGAAGAAGGCGTGTGCGTCAGCCCACAGGTTGTAGGCGTCGCGGAGGCTCACGACTACACCAGCCCCTTCTCGGCGAGCGCGTACAGGACGGCCTCGGCACTGCTGGCCCCGGCGAGGTGGGCGGTCTCGGAGACGACCACGAGGTCGAAGGCAACGGCGCGGAGCTGCTCGAAGGCCGGCTCGCGGACGTACCGCGCGTCGGGCCACCAGCCGAGCTTCGGCAGGCGGTACCGGTCGAGCGCGTCGGCGGCCTTGACCAGGTCGCAGATGCGCTCGGCTCGGCCATGGTCCGCTCGGTCGTCCGCGCCGAAGGCTTCGTACGGCACGTCGTGCAGGCGGACGGCGGTTGCTGCCTGGATGATCCGCCGGGGTGTCGCCACCAAGCCGAAGTGGGTCCAGACGGTGTCGGCGTTGGCGGCCAGCCAGACGGCGGCACGAGCACCGTGGCCACGGTCGTCCTGGTCGTGTAGGCGCTGGCAGTCGTGGACGGCCGCTGCCAGGACGACCGTGGCGGTCTCGGTGTCGTCCAGCTCGTGGATCTCAGCGAGCAGAGCGGCCAGTGCGGCGGTTCGCATGCTGTGCCTGAGACCGTGGAGCGAGTCGTGGAGGCGAGGCTCCGCCAGCCACGTTGCCGGAAGAGCGGACCGGCTCAGGAGGTGCTTCGAGGTCGGCCGCAGGGGCGGCGGCCAGGCCGCGCCGAGGTCGGGCCGGTTGGCCGTGATCCACTCAACGGTTGCCGGGTCCATGTACTGGTGGTGCGGCAGCTGCCTTCGGGCAGCCAGGTCGACCAGACTCGTGGTCGTCGGGGTCGTGCTCATCTGTGCCCACCCCCTTCTGGTGGTCTACCGCGGTGACGTGCTCCTACCGGATCGGCACGGCCTGTACCTCGCGGGCCTTGCGCTCCTGCTCGGCGGCCTCGAAGGCGGCGGCGAAGTCGGCCAGCTCCTGCTCGCTCATCAGCGTCACGCCGAGCTCGGCGGCGACGTCGACGATCTGGGCGGACGCCTCGTCGCGGGCGGCGTCCGAGGCACCGTCGTCGAGCAGCACCTCGAACTCGGCGTGGTAGCCCCATGCCTCGCTCCACTTGAGGGCGATCTCCACGCCCTGGAAGCGGAAGTTGTGGCGGAAGTTGAACGCCTCGTGCATCGCGGACTCGAAGCCGAGCGCGTTGAACACCTTCACGGCCGCCGGGACGTCCTCTCGGGCGATCGCGAACTCGGTCTCGTGGAAGGCGGCGCCCTGGCCGATCTTGCTGCCCTTGAGGGTGATCTTGGCGGTGCCGGCAGCCGTGTTGTCCGTGACCTTCAGCAGCTGCTCGGGCAGCACGTAGAAATAGATGTGCTTGGCGTCGTCGCCCAGGTCCTCGCCGTCCTTCCGCAGACGGTCCATGAGCTGGGCGTGGGTCTCCTTGTCGAAGCGGGCGCGCATCTCGATCTCGACAGCCACGGTCGTGTCTCCTCGTTTCAGACATGGCGGATCCAGCCGAACCAAGGCGGGGCGGCCCCTCGCTGGTCCGGATGGGCTATATGGAGTTGGTGGTGGAGCCGGGTGGTGCGGCGGCAGTCACTTCACCGGCCGCACCACCCGAGATGGATCAGCCCAGGTCGCCGAAGCGCTCCCGGATCACACCGGCATGCAGGTAGTTCGGCAGCGGGACGCCGCCGACCGCCACGCGGCTGGTCGCCACCTGGTCCTCGGTCTCGTTCGGGAAGCCCTCCAGGAGCTGGAGGCACTGCTGGACCCACTCGCGGGACTTGGGCCAGTCGCCGGCGTCACGGAGGCTGACCGCCAGCGCGTAGGCGGTCTCGGTGGCCGCCCAGCGGTCGGTCGCCAGCTCGCGCTGGAAGATCGACTCCAGCTCCTCGGCGGAGGCCAGGCGGGTCTGGTTGGTCATGGTGCCCTCTCAGATCGGACGGTGGTACCCCGGTGGTGGTCAACGCAGCGGCGTCTCAGTGGTGACGCCGCGATCTGCCATCAGTTGGTGAAGATCTCGGCCAGCGTGCGGTACTCGTGCAGCTCGTCCTTGTCGAACCACAGCTCGACTTCCTGCGCGGCCTCCTCCTTGTTGCCGGAGGCGTGGACCAGGTTGGCCACGGCCTTGCCGACTGCCACGCTGCCCGCGGAGCTCATGTGCGAGAGGTCGCCGCGGATCGTGCCGGCCGGAGCCTGGTTCGGGTAGGTGCTGCCCACGATCTTCCGGACGGTGGCGATGGCGTCGTAGCCCTCCAGCACCAGGGCAATGACCGGCCCCTGCTGCATGAAGGTGGCCGTGAGGTTGTAGACCTCGGATCCGAGCCGTTCTTCGAGGTCGAAGTAGTGCTTGCGGGTGAACTCCTCGTCCATCCACTTCATCTTGGCGCCGACGATCTTCAGCGCGGCGTCCTCGAAGCGCGAGATGATCCGGCCCCCGAGGCCGCGTACCAGCGCGTCGGGCTTGAGCAGGACGAGCGTGCGCTCGACCGTGTGGACCTGGTCCTCGGCCATCAGTTCCCTTTCAGCTTTCTGAAATTCAGACATGACGAACGATCAGCCCGTCCTGAACTGAGGTTACCGGCGCTGGCGAACCACTTTCGGCGCTCCGACCTACCCTCCGAACGGGTGAACCCTGCACGCCCCGGTGGTGTTCGGTCCGCTGCCCTGTCGGCACGGCGGTCTCACGGGCGCAATCGCCCAACTCGCTGTCCTGCTTCGGGTACTCACCTAGAATCTCCGATGGGGTCGGCGTGTATGTCCTGTTGCTCACGGGTGCTTCCAGAACTCAAGTTGCCTAGATGAGCCTGGCCTTGGGGTGCCGATCGCAAGTCTTCCGGTTTCCACGCCGCGCAGCGATGAAGCGCCAGTGCAGTCGATGTGCATCTTCGACGCACGCCTCCTGCACTGCAGCGACCACGACGGAGAGGGAACGGCGTTGGACGTCATCGAGGTCTGGAGCGGTCGTTACGCCTGCCTGCTCCAGTCCGCCCTCCGCCTCACCAACGAGGCTTTCGCCAATCAGCTCGGGATCGCGGTGAGAACGGTGGCCGCGTGGCACGCTGACCCCTCGGTCGTACCGAGAACTGAGATGCAGCAGCTCCTCGACGCCGCGCACGAGAGAGCTACCGACGCGGCCCGTCAGCGCTTCGCCCTCCTGGCAGCGAAAGAACGTGGCGGCGGAGCCTCCGAGTTCGGCACACCAGCTGCGCAGGTCCTGCGGGTGGCCATCTCGGTTGTCCTCCGGCAGGACGACGTGCTGCTGGTCTGCCGGCGCGACGACGACGCGTCCGGGATCACCTGGCAGTTCCCGGCTGGGGTGATCAAGCCCGGCGCGAAGCCGGAGACCGCGACCGTCCGGGAGACCCTGGACGAAACCGGGGTCCACTGCGCCGTCCGCAAGAACCTCGGCAGCCGCCTCCACCCCGTGACAGGCGTGCTGTGCGAGTACTTCCTGTGCGAGTACCTGGCCGGCGAGGCAACCAACAGCGACGCCGTCGAGAACGTCGACGTGATGTGGGTTCCTCGAAACTCGGTGACCCGCTTCATCGACGCCGATACGATCTTCCCACCCATCCTGGCCGCCCTGGAGGAGCAGACGTGACACAGCAGACTGCAGAGGAACGCCCGGGCATTGCCGCCGCGATCGTGGTCCACGAAGGCCGCGTCCTGATGGTCCGGCGGCGGGTGAGCGAGGGCCAGCTCTCCTGGCAGTTCCCGGCCGGTGAGATCGAGGCCGGCGAGTCGCCCGAGGAGGCGGCTGTCCGTGAGACAGCGGAGGAGACCGGACTGGGTGTGGCCGCCGTCAAGCTCCTGGGCGAGCGGGTACATCCGAAGACCGGTCGGCTGATGTCGTACACGGCCTGCGAGGCCGTCAGCGGCACCGCTGAGGTGGTCGACACGGAGGAGCTGGACCAGCTCGCGTGGGTGGGTCTCGCCGAGATCCCCGAGTATGTGCCGTATGGACTCTTCGAGCCGGTGCAGGCGTACCTAGACAACGCGCTCACTGCCTGACCGATGCTCTACGGGCGGCCACCCAGCAGGTGGCCGCCCGTAGAGCTGTTGGTCTAGTCCCAGGTGGTGCCTGTGAGCAGGCCGTCGAAGGCAAGTGCCCGCACGGCGGTGTTGTAGTCGTCCCACTCGTCCCACTCGTGTTCGGGGGCGGTGAAGTGCAGCTCGAAGTAGGCGCGGGTGAGGTCGGGCTCGTGCCATTCGGCCGCGCACCGGCATCGGACGAAGACCTGGTGGCGGACGTTGAGCAGGAGCCAGTCGCGGCGGGCGCGGCATCGGGGCAGATGATGGGGATGCCACGGGCATCGAGTTCGCCGGGGTGAGCGACGGCGCGGATGACGCTTCGGTGGTGGCCGTCGTGGTCGATGCCGGGGTTGATCAAGTGGTGCCCTTTCAAGTCGGTTGACGATCGGCAAGCACACAAGACGCACGGCGGCCGGGATGGTTCCCGGCCGCCGCAGACGACATCAAATCGACATCTCAGCAGGGCTGTTAGCTCATTGACCGAGGATTCGGACCCGGTCGCTGGTGGTCAGCGGCGTCGGGCCTGGGTGCCGGGCTGCTGGAGGGCGGCTGTGGTAGTCGGGTTGGTGACGTGGTGGCGAACGGTCGGGGCGGCGGACGAGCGCAGGAGTGCCGCCTCGACGGTGCGGTTGGGTGCGGGGTTGTAGCTGGTGTGCTGGATTCGGGCGATGAGGACCTTGGCTGGCAGGCGGGCGCTGCCAAGTTCGCGGCGGGCGGCGGCCTCGGCGAGGAGCTGGTGGGGTACGTGGCCGCTGGCCTCGGCGTCGGCGAGCACGGTGGCGAGAGCGGGCCAGTTGGGGTCGGCGAGGATCCGTGTCGCGTGGTCGGGGATGGCGGCGCGGACATCGCTGGCAAGGGTGTTGCGGGTCTGCTCCTTGGGTTGGCGCTGGACGAGGAACGCGAGCTGGTCGGCGGCGGCCCGGTCGTAGGCGGCCTGGAGGTGCTGGACGGTTCGACGCGCGGCTTCGGCCTGCTGGGCATGGCCCTTGGCGGTGTGCCAGCGCTGGGAGAGGACCGCGGCCCAGGTGAGAGCCGCGACGAAGACGGCGAGGGTGCTGCCGTCCTTGCCGCTGCTGGCGTGCACAAGGTCGCGGGCCGCCCGCCGCAGACCGGCTGCCGCCGTGTGATCGGCACGAATCTGGGAGCGCTGGGCGCGGGCGAAATTCTTTGCTGCTGCTCGGAGTTCGGCACGCAGGTCCTGGGGCGCAGTCTGGGCGGCGGCCTCGATCAGTTCACCGAGGGCGGTGATGTGCGCCTGCGCACGCGCGTCACCACTGTCGTCGGCGGTGTCGTGGTCGGTGGTGAAGGTGTCGAGGGCATTGGTGGCGTGCTGCCAGCGGGTGGCGGGCTTGTTGCGGCGGGCGGTGGGGTGCTCCTCCGGCTTGCCGGCCGCAAGGAGTGCCTGGAGCTTGGGCAGGGACAGGTCGGGGGCGATCTTCCCACCGGGGATGTAGTTCGGCTGCCCGTTGGCCTTCAGGTCGCCGGAGCGAGCGACGGAGTAGCCCCGAAGGTCGCCGGACGGGAAACGGAGGATCTTGACCTCGACACCATCGGCCTGGAGGTAGGCGAGAAGCTCCTCAGCGTTGCTCGCGTGGGGAATGGCGGCGCGGATGCGGTCCTGGAGCCACTCGCGGCTGTTCTGTTCCCAGCCGAGGCGCTTGGCCTTGTGCATCTCGGCCTGGGTGGGGCGGCGTTCGGCGGTCCGGTCGCCGGTCCCGAGCTGACGCAGGCCGTAGTCCTTCTCGATCTCGCGGCACTGGGCGCCGACGCGCTGGCCGCTGTTGTGGAGCTTGGGGCGGCGGCCGTCCTCGCGGACAGTGGTGGCGAGGATGTGAATGTGGTCATCCGCGTGGCGCACAGCGATCCAGCGGCAGGCGAGGTCGTCGTCCTTGGGGGCGATGCCGGCGGCCTGGACGATGCGTTCGGCGATCTCGCCCCATTCGGCGTCGGAGAGGTAGCGGTCCTCGGGTGCGGCGCGTACGGGGCAGTGCCAGACGTGGTCGGTGAGCTTCTTGCCGGGCTCGCTGTTGCGCAGGCGGACGGGCTCGTCGAGGTAGCGGGCGAGCTGGGTGAGGGTGGCGTTCTCGTCGCGGCCGGGGTCGGGCATGGCGAGCATGGCGAAGCCAGCGACGATGTGCGGGTCGCGGTGCTCGTCGTGGCGGCCGGGTCCGTAGAGGTAGGCAAGCAGGCCGCGGGTGTTGGAGCCGGGGTTCTTGATGGGGGCGATCACGGCGGTGTTCAATCTTCCTGGTTGGCGAGCTGGCGAAGGGCCTCCGCGATCTCGGTGAGCAGGCCGTGCAGTTCGGCGAGGGTGCGGCGGATGTCGACCGGAGGCTCGTATCCGCCGTTGAGGGCTCGGGCGATCTGGTTGACGTTACTGGCGATACCGCTGATCTGGCGAAGGACGCGGGCGCGGAACTCGTGGATGAGTCGGCGCTCTTCCGCCAGGGGCAGGTCGATGAAGAACCGGCCGACTATGAAGGCCAGGACCACGTCGGCGGCGAACCCGGACAGACCGCGGTAGCCATTGGCGGTGGCAGCCGCACGCAGTCGAGGTTCTTCCTCGGGTTCGAACCGCAGAGGGCCGACGCGCTCTTCGCGCTTGGTGCCGGTGTAGCGGCGGTTCTTCGGCGCAGCATCATCGACGGTGCTGTGGTCGGAGGACTCGTCGTCGGTCTCGATCGGGCGGACGTCGGCAAGGATCTGCTGCTGGACGGCAAGGAGCTTGTCCGGGTCGGGGCTACCCTCGGCCCCGACCTCCTGGCCCGGCGCGCCCTCGCGCTGGGCCGCCTCGGCCACCCCTGGGGCGGAGATCCCGCGAGTCCGGCCACGAGTCGGACTCGCGGTACTACTGGCTCCGCCAGGGGCTCGGTTGCCGAACGCCCACTGCCAAAGACCCTTTACGGTATGGGATTTACTCCTCTCCTTCGCGCTCTCGCCGGTGGTGCCGTCGGGGTGATGGGTGTCGGTCACGGGTTGATCTCCTGTAGCAGGCGGTCAAGGTGATGTGATGCGAGCAAGCTGCGAACGCGGCGCACGAACCTATTCGGGCGGCAAGCGGTTCGGCGGAAGAGCGATCCGGTCCATTGGCGGATCTCGCTGAACACCAGGTGGACATCCGCCAGACCCTTGGCGGTGACGTGGCCGCCCGCCAACGCCGTACGGATCATTGGCGGGCAGCCGTCCCGGATCGGTGGCGTGTCAGGCGGGCAGCGGATGCTCGCGTGCCTGCTCAGGCGTGCGTTCGACGTTCTTGAGCGGAGGCCCAGCTTGCTCGTCCCGCAGGAGCGCCATCAGCTCCGTCCGGCGCTTGCTGCTGATCGGAACCTTGGCGTTGCTGAGAGCCTGCTCGACCACGGCGACGCTGAGGCCGTGCTCGGCGACGATCGGCCGCATCATCTCCACGAGTTGGTCCATGGTCTTCGCCGGTGGACGTCCGGTGCGCTTGCGAAGGACGACTGGCTCTTCGTCTGGAGTCAGGTCGTCTTCCCTGCGCTCTGTGATCGGCACGGGGCTGGGCGGGGTGGGCTGGACTACCAGGGTGGGATTGGGGTTTTCGTGGAGCGGGAGTTCGTCCTCGACAGGCTTCGGTTCGGTGGCGCTGGTGCCGTGGGTGAGGAGGGTACCGCCGAGGAAGGCGAGGGCGGGCCATCCGGCGACCAGGATCCGCAGCCAGGCGGGGACGCGGTCGAGGTCGAGGAGCCCGGCGGTGGAGACGTTCGCGCCGAGGGAGGCGGCCAAGGCGATGGCGAACCAGGTCCAGGCGGTGCCGGCCGGGCGGTCGCTGGTGCGCAGGGTCCGCATCCGGTTCCAGGCGGCGACGAGCAGCAGGTCGACCGAGACGGGGTAGGCCCAGGCTTTCCAGCCGTGCTGCCCGGCGGCGTCGGCGATGTCGTGGAGGTGGGCGAAGGACAGGGCGCCCGCGATGGCGGCCTGGACGAGGACGGCGTCCGGGCGGAACGTGCGGCGTGGGCGGGTGACGGGCATGCGGAAGGTGGTCCTCGCAGGTGGAGTGGGTGGTGTGTGGAAGTGCCGTCTTTGCCGTCTTGCCGTCTCGGAGCCCCTCCCCGAGGCTGCTGGCGGGTGCGGCTTCGGGGAGGGATGTTCAGTTTCGGGACGGTCGCGTCATCCGTCTCGGGACGCTTATCCGTCCCGGGCGGACGGCCTTTGACCTGTGGTTTTACGGCAGGGACGGCTGGGACGGCACAAGACGGGTGTGGTTGCCGTCCCGGCCAGGGCCCGCCGCTCGCGCCCCGGATGGGGGCGGCGGCGGGCGGGGACGTCTGCCGTCCCGACAGCGGCTTGATCCGTCTCGGTACGGATGCCGGTGCCGTCTTGGCGTGGTGTTCCGTCTCGGCGGCGGGTGCGGTGACCTGCGCTGTTACGGCTGGGACGGCACCACGGGGGTGGTCAGCCTCTGCTGGCCATGGCGCTGGTCGTGCTCGTGGCGGCGCTGCTGCCGGTGGTGGGGTGAACGGTGGGGCAATAGCGGCGCCAGGCGTCGAGAAACTTGTTGCGCAGGTAGCCCTTGCGCTGGGTTCCGTCGGGCATGCGGACGTTGCCGGAGGAGATGCCGAACTCGCGCAGCATCGCGCCCAGGCCGCGCGGGGTCAGCCCGCCCCGGCCCGTTTCGGCCCAGGGGGCTTCGGGGTCGCCGTTGAGGGTGAACAGCAGTTGGTCGGTGGCGATGCTCTCCGGCTCCCCGGCGGCGTGGAAGACGCGGCGGATGTCGGCGAGGATCCGCGCCCCGCCGGGGTTGTCCTCTTCGCTCTGCACCTCGGCGTCGACCATCCGCCGGCACGCCTGGCGGGCCAGGCGCGGCCAGTGGCCTCCGGCGAGGTCGGCGACGATCACCAGGGGCTCCCAGGTGTCGGCCGCGCGGTCCTCCACCGGCATGCGCGGCTCCCAGTTCAGGGCCCGGTCGGCGAGCGGCGCGCTCCAGCGGGCGAGCCGGTCGCGGACGGCGTGCAGGGAGGGGCTGTCGCGCTTGGTGCGGTACGGTGCCACGGACTCGCCCTCGGCTCGGCGGCGCATCCGGACCACGATCGAGCGGTCCATGATCGTGTCGGGCAGGTCGCCGATCCCGGCGATGGCCGCCATCGCGAAGGTGTGGAACTTGCGCGGGGTGTGGTCGTTGCCGACCACCCGCAGCACGTAGCGGTCGCGCTGGTGCCCGGCGTTCAGCAGGCCGCGCATCTCCTCGTTCTTCTCAGCCATCTTCGGGCTGCCGAAGATCGTGTCCGCCTCGTTGACCAGCAGGGTCGGCGGCTCCTCGGTGATCGAGCGGAACACCGCCGCCGGGGTCGAGTTCACCGTCAGCACCGGCTGGTGGACCGTCTCGGTCAGCACGTCCAGCAGCCGCGACTTGCCGCACCGCTTCGCCGGGCCGACCACCGCCAGCCGCGGCGCGTGCTGCCACGAGCCCTGCAGGTGGGTCGCCGCCACCCACAGCGTCACGGCATCCAGGGCCTGCTCGGACGGCAGGATCACGAACCTGGCGATCAGGTCCTTCAGCTGCCGGAGCACCTCGGAGCCCTCGCCGGCCTCGGCGTCCGGCATCGCGTCGACCCAGGCCACGGCGGCGGCCGTGGCGGTCTCCGCCCCGGCGGAGTCCCGTCCACAGCCTGTGGACGGAGCGACGAGAGGGGTGTCGTGGTGGGCCCCGGGCCCGCCGGGCCTGGCGACCGGCGGCCAACCGGGCACGGAAGGGGCTGTCCTGTCGGGCTGGTGGGACGTAAACTCCATGCTGAAGCTCCAGACTGGGGCGCGGGACCTGATCCGTCGCGCGCCGCCGATGAAGGTCGTGGATAGGGACTTCGCCAGGCCCTCGGTGTTCGCAGCACCGGGGGCCTTCGTGCGTCCCGAGCGGGTGGGCGCAAAAGGCCACGCCCACCCAACTCGAAGGATCTGCAAACACGTTGGCGGTGGCGCCCGGCGGCCTGCGCCGCTGGGGGACCACGAACCTACGCAGACGCGCCTGGAAGATCCACTGCTGGCGGGCAAGTCCGCCCACGGCAGACAGGCTTGTCGAACGGGCTCTCGCCAAGTCAAGCTGCATCTGCCGCCACCCCCTCCCCCACCGTCGCGTCGATGCCGAGCAGGCGCAGGAGGTCCGCAGTGATCACGCGGTACTTCTTGCCCAGCCGGAGCACCCGGCAGGGGTAGTCGCCGAGACGGGCCAGCTCGTAGCCCTTGCTCCGCCCCAGCCCGATGGCGCGGTTGGCGGTGTCGAGATCGATGGCCGCCGGCAGCGCGAGCAGCTCGGCCCGACCCATCCCCTGCACCGCCACCGACGTCATATCAGTTCGCACATGAACTCCAAATCCGAGACTTCCCCACCACGGCGGGGTCGCGGCCCGGTGCCGCAACGGAGAGAAGCTTTCCAGTGGCTAATGTGTCGATATGACACAACGCCGCGAGGAACACTGGTCCATCGACGACGAAGAAGCGCCCGAGTGGCACGAACGGATCACCAAGGACGTGATCCGAGCAATCACCCGCAGGAGGAAGGACCTTGGACTGTCCGCACAGGACGTGGCCGACGCAACAGGCGACTTGGGCTACGAGATCCCTCGGAACGTCATCGCCAACTGGGAGTCCGGCAGGCGAAAGACGATCACGATTCCCGAGCTGATCGTCGTGGCCGAGGCCTTGGACATCGCACCGGTCGAGCTGCTCTTCTCCCCCGCCCTGGGCGGCAGGTTCGACTACCTGCCGGAGATGCTCAGCGACCGCTGGTCAGCACTCACCCACTTCACCGGCGAGGCCCGCCACTCGCTCGAGATGTACCGGCTCCGCCTCTACCGGGAGCACGAACGGATCTGGCAGGAGCTCCGAGAGGAGCACCACGACGCGTTCCAGCTGGAATTCCGACCGTTCCGGGAGAACTGGCCTCCTGGCTCACAGGAGAAACTCGACGCTTTCGTCGTGGCCGTCCGCGAGCGACTTCAACCCGTCAGGGCACACCTGCGCGAGATCGGCCTGGAAGTCCCGCACCTCGCGTCGAATCTCGACTTCCTCGACGCCGAACTCCCCCCGCTGAACACCGATACCGACCAGGAGGACGAATGAAGGGTTCCACCTACCACCGCTGCTACTGCCGCGACGCCGCCACCGGCAAGCCGCTCGGCAAGGCGTGCCCGAAGCTCGGCAGCCGCAAGCACGGCGCCTACTCGATCCGCCAGGAGCTGCCCAACGCCGAGGACGGCACCCGCCGTTCGTTCAACCGCTCCGGCTACGGGACGCTCAAGGAGGCCCAGGCCGACCTCGACCACGTCCGCGGTCTGCTAGCCCTCGGCAAGGACGACGGCGAGGACCTGGCCCTGATCGCCGACCTCCTAGTGAAGGTCGCCGACGAGAAGGCCAAGCTGCCCGACGTTGAGGAGACCCGCAATCGCCTGAAGACCGGTCAGGACCTCTCGACCCGCGTCACCGTGGGCGAGTGGCTCGACACCTGGCTGGCCGGCAAGAAGATCCGCAAGTCCGGCCTCACCCGCTATGAGTGCGACGTCCGGATCCACCTCAAGCCCCGCATCGGGCACATCCGCGTCGACCGGCTGCGGGTGAGCACGCTCGCCGAGATGTTCACGGCCATCGCCGACGCCAACGAGGAGATCCTGGAGAACAACGCCCTGCGGCACGCGCTGAAGGCCGAGCTCGCCACGGTCCCGAACAAGGGCGCGGAGAACCGCGCCCGCCGCAAGGCCCTGCACGCCGAGCTCGCCGGGATGCCGCCCTTCCGGCGCACGACCGGCGCGGCCACCCGCCAGCGCATCCGGGCCACGCTCCGGACCGCCCTGAACGCCGCCATCCCCGAGGGCCTGATCACCCTCAACCCGGCCGCCCACGTCAAGCTCGACCCGGCCACCAAGCCGAAGGGCCTGGTGTGGACACCTGAGCGGGTCGCGCAGTGGCGGGAGACCGGCGTGAAGCCCTCCCCCGTGATGGTCTGGACGCCACAGCAGACCGGCGCGTTCCTTGACTCCGTTGCTGAAGACCGCCTGTACGCGATGTGGCACGTGATCGCCTTTCGCGGCCTTCGCCGGGGCGAGGCGTGCGGGCAGCTGTGGTCCGAGACCAACCTCGACGACAGCTCGCTGACCGTGACGACCCAGCTCGTACAGGACGGCTGGGAGGTCGAGGAGTCCGACCCCAAGACCGACGGCAGCTTCCGGACCGTGGCGCTCGACGACGACACGGTGGCCGTCCTGCGGCGCCACCGCGAGCAGCAGCAGAAGGAGCGGGCCGACTGGGGACCGGCCTGGAAGGATACTGGCCGGGTCTTCACCAACGAGGACGGCTCCTGGCTCCACCCCGGCAAGGTCACCGAGATGTTCGCGCGGCTGATCGCCGCGTCCGGGCTGCCGCCGATCCGCCTGCACGACCTCCGCCACGGCGCGGCCACGCTCGCCCTCGCCGGCGGGGTGGATATGAAGGTGGTCTCCGAGATGCTCGGCCACTCCTCCATCAAGATCACGTCGGACACCTACACCAGCGTCCTGCCCGAGATCGCCAAGGGCGCCGCCGAGGCCGCCGCGCGGCTCGTCCCCCTCCAGCGGAAGACCGAGGCCGAGGCCCGCACCAAGGCTGCGGCCGAAGCCGAGAGGGCCGAGCGGAAGGCCGCGAAGAAGAAGGCGAAGACCAAGGCCAAGAAGGCCAAGGTCTGACCTGAGATCAACGCCCGCGCTCACGCATCGCTCACGCAGGCGATCTTGTGGCGCGCCGCCGAGACATGCCTGCACGCCGAGAAAGCACAAAACCCCAGGTCACGGCGAGTGAGTCCTGGGGTTTCGCAGAGCCGCCTATGGGATTCGAACCCATGACCTACGCATTACGAGTGCGTTGCTCTGGCCAACTGAGCTAAGGCGGCACCGCTGCCGGTGACCCGGCCCGGTGAGGGCAAGGGTCGCATCGGCAACGCGCGCCAGTCTACACAGTTTCCGGAGGTGATCCGTACGCGCCCACCGGGCGGGCGGCCCGGTGGGCGGCCCCGACCTGCGGCCCCGGCGGGGCGGGGGCCGGGGTCAGGCGGAGGAGGCGGCGAGTTTGGCGGCGAAGCCGGCGAAGAGGACGGCGACGGCGGAGGTGAGGCCGGCGGAGAGGCGCTTGCGGCGGCGGAAGGCGTTGGCGAGCGTGGTGCCGGTGAAGATCAGGAGGGAGAGGTAGAGGAAGGAGAAGGCCTGGAGGATGCCGCCGAGGAGGGCGAAGGAGAGGACGGGGGCGCCGTAGGAGGGGTCGACGAACTGGGTGAAGAAGGAGAGCAGGAAGAGGATGGCCTTCGGGTTGAACAGGCTGACCATCAGCGCCCGGCGGAACGGCCGCTCGGTGTCCTCGGTGGTGCCGTCCTGGTCGGGGGCCGCGGCGAGGGCGCGCTCGCGCCACATCTGGCGGGCGGCCCGGAGCATGCCGTAGCCGATCCACAGCAGGTAGGCGGCGCCGCCGAACCGGACCACCGCGAAGACCGCGGGGTTGGCCCGGAGCAGGGAGGACGCACCGAGGGCGGTGAGGCTGATCAGGACGAGGTCGCCGAGGAAGACGCCGCAGGCCGCCCGGTAGCCGGTGCGGACGCCCTTGCGGGCGGCGACGGAGAGCACGTAGAGGGAGTTGGGGCCGGGCAGCAGGACGATGGCCAGGGCGCCGAGGACGTAGGTGGCCAGGTCGTGGACTCCGAGCACTGCGGTCTCCAGGGGGCGGGTGGAGCGGACGGGGGCGGGACGCCGAAGGGGCTGCGCCATGGTAGCCGCCAGCCCCTTCACGCGTGGACACTCCTGACAGGTGGACACTCCTGACAGCCTTCAGCCTGGAGAACGCCCCGCGCCCCGCTCAGTCCTTGCAGACCTTCCCGTTCGCTGGCGCCTCCCCGCCCAGCAGGTAGCCGTTGACCGCGTCGTCGACGCAGGCGTTCTGCCGCTGGTACGCGGTGTGCCCGTCGCCCTCGTAGGTGAGCAGCCGCCCGGCCTCCAGCTGCCCGGCCAGCGACTGCGCCCAGGCGTACGGGGTGGCCGGGTCCCGGGTGGTGCCGACGACCACGATCGGGTCGGACCCGGCGGCCCGGACGGTGTGCGGGGCGCCGGTGGCCCTGTCCGGCCAGTAGCCGCAGCCGAGCGCCATCCAGGCCATGTCGCGGCCGAAGTGCGGGGCGGCCTTCCGGAAGGCGGGGAGGGCGGCGGTGACCGCGGCCGGGTCGGCGAACGGGGCGGGCAGGTCGAGGCAGTTGACGGCCATGTTGGCGTACATCAGGTTCTCGTAGCTGCCGTCGTCGCCGCGCCCGTAGTAGCTGTCGGCGAGCTTGAGCAGCGCGCTGCCGTCGCCGGCCAGGGCGGTGGTCAGGGCCTCGCGCAGGTAGGACCAGAGCGATTCGGCGTACATCGCCTCGGCGACGCCGGTGAGCGCCTGGGCCTCGGTCAGCGGGCGGTTCTGCTCGGTCGGCAGCGGCTCGGCGTCGAGCTGCGCGAACAGCGCGTCCAGCTTCCGGCCGGCCTCCTCGGCGCTGCGGCCGACCGGGCAGTCGTCGCGCTTGGCGCAGTCCTCGGCGAACGCCGTCCAGGCGGTCTCGAAGCCGCCGGCCTGGGTGAGGTTGCCGGTGGCGGCGTCCAGCGAGGGGTCCATCGCGCCGTCCAGGACGACCTTGCCGACCTTGCTCGGGAACAGGCCCGCGTACGTCGCGCCCAGGAAGGTGCCGTACGACTTGCCGACGTAGTTGAGCTTCCGGTCGCCGACCAGCGCCCGCAGCACGTCCATGTCGCGGGCCGCCTCCACGGTGGAGACGTGGCCCAGCAGGTCGCCCGCCTGCGCCCGGCAGCCGGCGGCGAACTCCTTGTCGGCGGCCACCAGCGCGTCGGTCTCGCCCTGGTCGTCGGGGGTGAGGTCGGTGGCGGTGTACGCGTCCATCCGCGGGCCGGTCAGGCAGGTGATCGGCGCGGACCGGCCGACCCCGCGCGGGTCGAAGCCCACCAGGTCGAAGCTGGAGCGCACGCCCGCGTCGTAGTGCCCCGCGACCCGCTCGGTGTAGTCGATCGCGGAGCCGCCCGGCCCGCCCGGGTTGAGCAGCAGCGAGCCGATCCGGTGCCCCGTGCCGCCCGCGGGCTTGCGGACCGCGGACAGCTCCACGTCGTGCCCGTCGCCGGGGTGCGCGTAGTCCAGCGGCACCTTGAAGGTGGTGCACTCGAACCCGGAGTCGCACGGCTTCCAGCTCAACTGCTGCGCGTAGTACGGGGCCAGCGCGGCCGGCACCTCGACCGGCAGCGGCTCCAGCGGGGTGGCCCCGGGCGTGGGGGCGCCGCCCGCCGCGCCACCCGTCGCTCCGCCCGCCACGCTGTCCGCCGAGCGGCCCCCGGCACCGGACGGCGTGCCGGACGCGGCCGGGTGCCCGGACGTACAGCCCGCCAGCAGCAGCGACACGGCGGCGGCCAGCGCGGTGGCGGCGACCGGCCGGCGGGTCCGGGCGACTCTCATGACGGTGGGTCCTCTCCCCTGGGAACGGCGCGGCGGCCGGGGCCGGCACCGGGAGGCCGAGCCTAGCTGGCGGCACCGCCAGGCCCGGCGACTCGCCCACCCACCACCCCGGCCGGCCGATCGCCGCACCGCCGATCGCACCACAGCCCCGCGTCCGACGGCGTAACCCCGCGCCCGCCGCCGGCCGCTACTTGGCGAGCTGCTCCGCCAGGTACTGCACCGCGACCCGCACCAGCCGCAGCCGCTCCCGCTCCGGCGTGTAGTCCTGCACCACCTCGGACGTCCGCACCTCGGCCCGTGACCTGGCGTCCCGCAGCGCCGCCTGCACCGCCCGTCCGGACGCCAGCCCGGCCGCGTCCCGCTTCGCCGCGGCCAGCAGCAGCCGCCCGCCCGCCGCCCCGGGCGCCTCCGCCGCCGCCCCGGCCAGCGCCCGGGCGTCGTACCGGCCGGAGACCGCCGCGGCCGCCCCGTACAGGTCGGGACGGGCCAGCCCGGCCGCCGCCGCGCAGGGCGCGCCGCCGTCCACGCCGAGCACGCTCCACGTCGCGGGGCCGGCCGGCAGGGTGCGGAAGGCCGCGCCGACGGCCGCCCGCAGCGCCGCGTCGTCCGCGACCGCCTGCGGGGCGGCGGCCACCAGGTCGCAGGGGTGCCCGGTGCCGCCGGGGGCCTCGGGGGCGACCACCACGAACGGGCGGGCCTTGCCCTGCTGCGCCGCCGACGCCACGCCGTCGAACACGTCCGGCAGGTCGGCGTCGGCGGTGCGCCCCGGCGTCCCGGAGTGCAGCACGATCACCGGGAACCGGTCCGCCGGGTTCTTCCCGTACTCGGCGGGCAGCCACACCCGCACCGCCCGCGCCCGCCCGTCCGGACCGGGCACCGCGCCCTGCACCAGCTCCCCGCCCGCCACCTTGCCCACCGACGCGAACGCCACCGCGGACGCCACCGCCGAGGCCGTCGTCGAGGCCGCAGACGCCGGCACCGACGCGGGGGACGACCCGGCCGCCACCAGGTCTGCACTGCCCGCGGGCCGGTCCGCCGCCACCACCGCCACGGCCCGCCCCGCCCCGCCCCGCTCCCCCAGCAGCACCGCCACCCCGAGCGCGCTCACGCACATCAGGCACAGCCCCGCCGCCCCCGCCCGCACCAGCACCGGCCGCACCTCCGCCGCCAGCTCGTACGTCTGCGCGGACCGCAGGTCCCGCCAGCGCACCATCGCCGCACGGGCCAGCCAACTGCCCGCCACCGCGGCCACCAGCAACAACAGGACCAGGAGCGAACGGGGCATGGGGACGCACCACCTCGGGGAAGGACCGGCCGCCGGACGCGAGCGCGTGGTCAGTGCACAGGGTGCAAGACCACGCGCCCCCTCGCCCGAGGGCGGTACGGGCGTCTCCGCACGTTCACTCGAACGAGCGACGGCCGGACGGCCCCACAGCATTCCCTCGGCGTCCCGCAGCGCCCAGGGCCACCCCCGCGGGTTCAGCCCGCCCGCAGCGCCACCGTCATCGCCTCCACCGCCAGCAGCGGGTCCACGTTCCGGTCCAGCGCCCGTCGGCAGGCCAGCACGGCCTCGATCCGGCGCAGCGTGTGCTCCGCCGTGCCCGCCCCC
The DNA here is from genome assembly GCF_044750705.1 of Kitasatospora sp. NPDC088783. NCBI lineage: Bacteria > Bacillati > Actinomycetota > Actinomycetes > Kitasatosporales > Streptomycetaceae > Kitasatospora > Kitasatospora sp. NPDC088783. The sequence goes on along the minus strand of NZ_JBIVKJ010000004.1, from coordinate 543,528 downwards.
GCGACCCGCTGCAGCGCCGGGCGCTGGTCCTCGTTCGCCAGCTCGCCGACCGCGCCGAACTGTAGGGCCAGCACGTCCCGGTAGAAGCCCAGCAGGTCGCCGAGCGCCACGTTCAGCGTCTCGCGGCGGGTCCGGGTGGCCCGGCTCTTCTGCCGCTTCTCCAGCTCCTTGACCGCCCCGGCCATGCCGCGCGGGGCCCGGCTGCCCTCCGCCGCGCCGTACGCGGCCCGCAGGTCCTCGCTCTCCCGGGTGTCCTGGGTCTCGGCCAGCGCCTCGGCGTCCGCCTTCGCGGTGTCCACCAGCCGCTGGGCGGCGGCCAGGCAGCCGCCCAGGTCGGCGACCTCCAGCGGGATGCGCAGCACCTCGGCCCGCCGCGAGCGGGCCTGCTCGTCCACCGCGAGCCGCCGCGACCGGTCGATGTCGCCCTGCCCGGCCAGCGCGGCCAGCCGGGCCGCCTCCGGCTCCACCCCGTCCCGCCGGACCAGCATGTCGGCGACCGCCTCCGCGGCGGGCGTGCGCAGCACCAGCAGGCGGCAGCGCGAGCGGATCGTCGGCAGCACGTCCTGCACGGACGGCGCGCACAGCAGCCACACCGTCCGCGGCGAGGGCTCCTCGACGCCCTTGAGCAGCGCGTTCGCGGCCGCCTCGGTCAGCCGGTGCGCGGCGTCCACCATGATCACCGACCAGCGGCCGCCGGTCGGGTAGCTCGCCGCCCGCAGCACCAGCTCGCGCATGTCGCCGACGCCGATCGACAGGCCGTCCGTCCGCACCTGCTTCACGTCCGCGTGGCTGCCCGACAGCACCGTGTGGCAGCCGTCGCAGAAGCCGCAGCCGGGCGTCCCGCCGAGCTCCAGGTCCGGGCTGGTGCACTGCAGCGCCGCCGCGAACGCCCGCGCCGCCGTCACCTGCCCCGCACCCGGCGGGCCGGTGAACAGCCAGGCGTGCGTCATCAGCGAGGCGTTGCCCTCCGCGGGCCCGCCCCGCCCCGCCAGCACGCTCGCCCGGGCCGCCCGCGCCGCCGCCTGCAGCTGCTCGACCACCCGGTCCTGGCCGACCAGGTCGTCCCACACACTCACGCCGCGCTCCTCCTCGCCGATCCCGCCCCGCCGAGCCTAACCCCGCCCGCGGACAGCACCGACGCGCCGACCTGGAACCCGGGCCCGGAACGCAGCGGCGCGGGGAACCGCGCGGGGCACGGACCCCGCGCGCGGCTCCCCGCGCCCCTGCTCACGCCGTCCCGTCCACCCGGACGGGACCTAGTCCTTGCGGCGGCGCCAGCCGCCCTTCTTGGGCTGCTGCTCGTCCTGACCGGGCTCGGGCTCGGCCACCTCCCAGCGGGCCCACTCCTCGCGGGAACCGAGCAGGCTGTCCGTCAGGCTGGGCAGGTCGTCGAGCGGGGTCTCCTCCGCCCACTCCGGCCGGGGCCGCAGCTCGCGGGTCTGCGCGGAGTCGGGCTCGTCCCGGAACAGCGCCCGGGGCGCCTGCCGGGCCGGGTCCGCCACCGGCAGCACCGCCGTCTCCTCGACGCCTCCGACCTTCGGCAGCACCGCGGTCTCGTCAACGCCCCCGACCTTCGGCAGCACCGCGGTCTCGTCCACCGCCGGCCGCCCGGCCGCCCCAGCCCCCGCGCCGGACCCGGAACCGGACCCGGACCCGGAAGCTGAACCGGGCCGGGAACCCTTCGGGCCGGCACCCCGTGTCCCGGGCTTGGGCAGCTCCCGGGTGGTCTCCACGTCGGACTCCACCTTCGGCAGCACCGCCGTCTCGTCCGCCGGAGCCGCAGCCGGAGCGGGCGCAGCCGGGGTCGGAGCCGTCGGAGCCTCCGCCGCCAGCGCGGCAGCCGCCTCCGCCTCCGCGGCCCGCCGCGCGTCCTCCGCCCGCTGCAACGCCTCCTCGGCGCGCCGCCGCTGCTCCTCCCGCTGCAGCTCGCGCTGGCGCGCGAACTCGGCCCGGGCGGCCTCCTCCGCCGCGGCCTCGCGCGCCGCCGCCTCCGCCGCCTCGGCCCGCGCGGCCTCCGCGGCGCGCCGCTCGGCCTCCTCCCGGGCCCGTCGCGCGGACTCCGCCTCGGCGGCGATCCGGGCGTCCTCGGCGGCCTTGCGCGCGGCCTCGGCCTGGACGCGGGCGGCTTCCTCGGCGGCCAGGCGGTCCTTCTCGGCCTGCTCGGCGCGCAGCTGCTCCAGCAGGGCGAGGCGCTTGCGCTCGGCCTCCTCGGCGGCCTTGCGGGCGGCCTCGGCCTCGGCGGCGCGCCGGGCGGCCTCCTCGCGGGCCTTGCGCTCCTGCTCGGCCTTGGCGGCCTTCTCCTGGCCGGAGAGCGGCAGCTCGCGGTCGAGCCGGTGCCGGATGGCGGTGGTGACGTTGGCGGCGGGCTGGGTGCCGTCGACGACCAGGTAGCGGGCCGGGTCGGCGGCGGCCAGCGCCAGGAAGCCGGAGCGGACCCGCTGGTGGAACTCGGTGGGCTCGGACTCCAGCCGGTCGAGCGCCTCGGTGAAGCGCTCCCGGGCGGCCGTCGGGTCGACGTCCAGGACGACGGTCAGGTCGGGCACCAGCCCGCCGGTGGCCCAGCGGGAGATCCGGGCGACCTCGGTGGCGGCCAGGTCGCGGCCGGCGCCCTGGTAGGCGATGGAGGAGTCCATGTACCGGTCGGTGAGGACGACCGCGCCGCGCTCCAGCGCCGGGCGGATGACGTTCTCGACGTGCTCGGCCCGGTCGGCGGCGTAGATCAGCGCCTCGGCCCGGTGCGACAGGCCGGTGTTGCCGACGTCCAGGACGAGGGCGCGCAGCCGCTGCCCGATCGGGGAGCCGCCGGGCTCGCGGGTCAGGACGACCTCGTGGCCCTTGGCCCGGATCCACTCGGCGAGGGCCTGCGCCTGGGTGGACTTGCCCGCCCCGTCGCCGCCCTCCAGCGCGATGAAGTAGCCCTGGCCGGCGGCCCGGTGCGGGGCGATCTCGGCCCGGCCGCGGACGGCCTGGGCCAGCTCGCGGCCGAACGGGACGACGCCGCGCTGGTCGTCGGTCTTGAGCAGGACGACGGCGGCCAGCGCCAGGGTCAGCAGCCCGGCGGTGGAGACCGCGAGCGCCGCGCCGTCGTGGATGAAGGTGAAGCTGCCCCGGCCGACCTCGCCGAGGGCGACCTGCCCGTACGCGGCGGCCAGCAGCGGCATGCCGACCAGCGCGGCGCCGACCACGGCCCGCAGGACGGCGTACAGGTGCCCGGTGACCTGGCCGAGGCGGATCTCCTCGATCTCCTGGGCGAGCAGCCCGCGCCCGGTGGCGATCACCACGCCGGCGGCCAGGCCGGCCAGCACGGTGAACAGCAGCACCAGGACGAAGTCGAGGACCAGTCCGGCCAGGATCAGCGCCACGCCGGAGGTGACCAGGCCGAGCGCGAGCAGCCGGCGGCGGGAGAGGCCGGGCAGGGTGGCGCGGCTGAGCCGGATGCCGAGCGCGGGGGTGCCGGCGGCGGCCAGGACGAGCAGGCCGTAGCCGATCGGTCCGGCCAGGTGCTCGCCCGCGGTGAGCAGGCCGAGCGCGGTGACGCCCGCCATCGAGGCGTAGGCGGCGGCGATCGAGAAGGTGAAGTAGGGGGCGGAGCCGGTGCGGCCCTTCTTCAGGGACGGGCGAGCGAAGGGGCGACGCGAAGCGTCTCCGGCAAGGGTGGTGGTGGGCGACGGGAGGGCGTCCACGGGCGCGCGCAGGCCCTGGAGCGGGGAGCGCGGCGCGGCGGTGGCCCCGGCCGGGAGCTCCTGGAAGTACAGCAGCGCGGCGTTGGCGACGAACAGGGCGGTGGTGCCGAGCGCGGCGACGGTGAGCTGGTGGTCGCGCAGCCAGTCCAGGCCGAGCGCGGCCAGCACGTTGTTGAGCAGCGTGAAGCCGATCAGCCCGGCGGCGGCCAGCGGCAGGGCGGCCCAGCCGGTGCGCAGGTCGAGGGTGCGGACGGCGTCCAGCGCGGCGGCGGACGGCGGTCCGGGCTGTTCGGGGACGGCCAGCAGGCCGGGGACGGCGGCGGCCTTGCCGATCGTCCAGACCCGTTCGGCGGCGCCGGCCAGGAAGGCGGTGCCGAGCAGCGGCCAGATCGCCGAGCCGGGCGTCCAGACCGCCCACCAGGGGGCGAGTCCGACCAGCAGGGCGCGGGCCAGGTCGGCGCCGAGCAGGCTCCAGCGCCGGTCGAGCTTCCCGCCGACCAGGGCGTGCACCGGGCCGAGCAGGACGGCGCCGACCAGCCCGGTGGCCAGCAGCCGGGCCGCGAACACCGCGGCGACGGCGAGCGCGAGCGCCCGGTAGCCGTGCCCGAACTGGCCGCCGAGCACGGCGGCCAGCACGGTGAGCGGCACCAGCACCAGCAGGGTCAGCCGGTCGGCGGCACCGCCGAGCAGCTGGGTGGTCCACAGCTTCCGGTAGGGCCGGAGCCGGAGCAGCGCACGGGCCCGTTCACCGGGCGTCCCGGCGGGGGCGACCTCCGGGAGGCCGGGGGCGGCGGTGCGTGCGGTGGGGGGCAGCTCCTCGCTCGTCATACGGTCAGCGTAGCGAGTGCGGGTGCCCGTCCTTGACGGGCCCGCCCGAATTCGAACAGGCCCGTTACGGAGTGTCCGTCAGCTCTCCTCGGAACCGCCGTCGGCAGCGGCGGACTTCTCGCCCGCCGCGGCCTTGGCGGTGGTCTTCTTCGCCGCCGTCTTCTTCACCGTCGCGGTCTTCTTCGCGACGGTCTTCTTGGCCGCGGTCCTGGCCGCCGCGGTCTTGGTGGCCGTGGCCTTCTTCGCCGTCGTCGCCTTCTTCGCCGGGGCCTTCTTGGCGGTCTTCTTCACCGGCCCGCGGGCGCGCTTCTCGGCGAGCAGCTCGTACGCCCGCTCGGGGGTGATGGTCTCGACCTCGTCGTCCTTGCGGAGCGTCGCGTTGGTCTCGCCGTCGGTGACGTACGGGCCGAACCGGCCGTCCTTGACCACCACCGGCTTCTCGCTGACCGGGTCGTTGCCGAGCTCCTTGAGCGGCGGCGCGGCGGCGGCCCGCCCGCGCGCCTTGGGCTGGGCGTAGATGGCCAGCGCCTCGTCGAGGGTGATGCTGAACAGCTGGTCCTCGCTGGTGAGCGAGCGCGAGTCGGTGCCGCGCTTGAGGTACGGGCCGTAGCGGCCGTTCTGCGCGGTGATCTCGTTGCCCTCGGCGTCGGCGCCGACCACCCGCGGCAGCGAGAGCAGCTTCAGCGCGTCCTCCAGCGTGACGGTGTCCAGGTCCATCGACTGGAACAGCGAGGCGGTGCGCGGCTTGACGGCGTTCTTGCCGGTCTTCGGGGTGCCCTCGGGCAGCACCTCGGTGACGTACGGGCCGTACCGGCCGGCCTTGGCGACCAGCGGGTTGCCGCTGACCGGGTCGGTGCCGAGCTCGCGCTCGCCGCTGGGCTTGGCGAACAGCTCCTCGGCCAGCTCGACGGTCAGCTCGTCCGGCGGCAGGTCCTCGGGGACGTCGGCGCGCTGGCCGGTCTCGCCCTCGACGGCGGCGGGGCGCTCCACGTACGGGCCGTAGCGACCGACCCGGAGCACGACGCCGTCGCCGACCGGGAAGGAGCTGATCTCCCGGGCGTCGATCGCGCCGAGGTCGGTGACGAGCTCCTTGAGGCCGCCGAGGTGGTCGCCGTCGCCGTTGCCCGCGTCGGCGGCGGCGCCGACCGCACCGACGGCCGCGCCGCCGGCCGCGCCCGCGCCGAAGTAGAAGCGCTTGAGCCACGGCACGGACTCGGCCTGGCCGGCCGCGATCCGGTCGAGGTCGTCCTCCATCTTCGCGGTGAAGTCGTAGTCGACCAGTCGGCCGAAGTGCTTCTCCAGCAGGTTGACCACCGCGAAGGACAGGAAGGACGGCACCAGGGCGGTGCCCTTCTTGAACACGTACTTGCGGTTGATGATCGTGTCGATGATCGAGGCGTAGGTGGACGGGCGGCCGATCTCCCGGTCCTCCAGCTCCTTGACCAGCGAGGCCTCGGTGTAGCGGGCCGGCGGCTTGGTGGCGTGGCCCTCGGGGGTGAGCTTCTCGGCGGCCAGCGGGTCGCCCTCGGTGACCTGCGGCAGCCGGCGCTCGCGGTCGTCCAGCTCGGCGTTCGGGTCGTCGGCACCCTCGACGTACGCCTTCAGGAAGCCGTGGAAGGTGATGATCTTGCCGGAGGCGGAGAACTCGGCGTCCCGCCCGTCGGCGGAGCGGCCACCGACCCTGACGGTGACCGACTGGCCGACCGCGTCCTTCATCTGGGAGGCGACGGTGCGCATCCAGATCAGCTCGTACAGCCGGAAGTCGTCGCCGCCCAGCCCGGTCTCGGCGGGCGTGCGGAAGCGGTCCCCGGACGGGCGGATCGCCTCGTGCGCCTCCTGCGCGTTCTTCACCTTGGAGGCGTAGGTGCGCGGCGCGGACGGCAGGTAGTCGGCCCCGTACAGCTGGGTGACCTGGGCGCGGGCCGCGGTGATCGCGGTCTCCGACAGCGTGGTCGAGTCGGTGCGCATGTAGGTGATGAAGCCGTTCTCGTACAGCTTCTGCGCCACCTGCATGGTCCGCTTCGCGCCGAAGCCCAGCTTGCGGCTGGCCTCCTGCTGCAGCGTGGTGGTGCGGAACGGCGCGTACGGGGAGCGGCGGTACGGCTTCGACTCGACGCTGCGGACGCTGAACGCGGTCTGCTGGAGCGCGGCGGCCAGCGTGCGGGCGGCCTGCTCGTCCAGGTGCAGGGTGGTCGCGGCGCTCTTCAGCCGCCCGTCCGGGCCGAAGTCGCGGCCGGTGGCGACCCGCTTGCCGTCGACCGCCACCAGCCGGGCCCCGAAGGACTCCGGGTTCGCCGCGTCGGCGGCGGTGCGGCCGGTGCCGAAGGTGCCGACCAGGTCCCAGTACGAGGCCGAGGTGAAGGCGATCCGCTCGCGCTCGCGCTCGACCACCAGGCGGGTCGCCACCGACTGGACGCGGCCCGCCGAGAGCTTCGGCATGACCTTCTTCCACAGCACGGGGGAGACCTCGTAGCCGTAGAGGCGGTCCAGGATGCGGCGGGTCTCCTGGGCGTCGACCAGGCGCTTGTTCAGGTGCCGCGGGTTGCGCACGGCCTCCTGGATGGCGTCCTTGGTGATCTCGTGGAAGACCATCCGGTGCACCGGCACCTTGGGCTTGAGCACTTCCTGCAGGTGCCACGCGATGGCCTCGCCCTCGCGGTCCTCATCGGTGGCGAGGAAGAGCTCGTCGGACTCCTTGAGCAACGACTTCAGCTTGGTGACCTGGGACCTCTTGTCCGGGTTCACCACGTAGATGGGGGCGAAGTCGTGGTCCACGTCGACGCCGAGGCGGCGCACCTCGCCGGTGTACTCGTCCGGGACCTCGGCGGCCGTGCCGGGCAGGTCACGGATGTGACCGACACTGGCCTCGACGATGTAGCCGGGCCCGAGGTAGCCCTTGATCGTCTTGGCCTTGGCCGGCGACTCGACGATGACGAGTCGCTTGCCGTGCGCGGTCTCGCTGCTCGGGGACACCTTCGCTCTTCTCTCCCGGTCGTTTACCAAAGCTCCTGGGCTGCCGCAGCGCGACAGCTCCCGGGCTGCCGCAGCGCGACGGCCCCACCAGCGGAGTGTGACCGTACCCCGGCCACCCTTGTCAAACGGACGGAACCTGCTTTTTCACCGGCAAGGCCGACCGACGCCACTCGAACGGTAACCCGGCGACCGGCCCCGGGGCATGTCTTTCCCCGGCAACCACGCCTTCCACCGGGTCCGAACGGCCCGCCCCCGAACGGCCGGAACCCGCCCCGGAGCGGCCCGATCCGCCTCTCCCCCGCCGTCCGGAAACCGCTCGGGAACCGTCCGGGAACCCGTCGGGAACCCGTCGGGAAGCGCCCGGACGGTGCGCGGACGCCAAGCGGAAGAACGCGCTCCGCAGGCGTCGGCCGGGACGTTCAGCGGGGACCGGCCGGCAGCGTCAGCGCAGCGCCAGGGCCAGCAGCGTCAGGCCCCCGGCCAGCGCGGACGTGGCGAGCAGCGCCCAGAACAGGTCGGCCGGCAGCGAGGGCAGTTCCTCGTGGGCGGCCAGCACCACCCGGTCCGGACGGCGCGGGTCGTAGGCGACCTGGACGGCCGCGCCCGGGATCAGCCGGGCCGGGCGGCGCAGCGGCGTGTTGCCGCGCGGCCGGGCCAGCACCAGGCGGTGCGCCCCGTCCGGCGCGGCGAGCGGACGCAGTTCGTGAACCGTACCCGCACCGGCGTCGGCCACGACCGCGAGGTCGGCCGGGAGGTCGGCCGGGAAATCGGCCGGGAAATCGGCGGCGAGACCGGTCCGGCCGCCGGGCGACGCCACCGGGTAGGACAGCAGCGGGCTGCCGTCCATCGCCGCGGCGGGGTCCGGATCGGCGACCACCTGCGCGGTGGCGGGCACCCCGTACCGCCGCAGGCGGTGGCGAAGACGCAGTTCCACGGCGCACCACAGCAGCAGCGCGCTCCCGAAGACCGTCAGGACCGCCCCGCCCACCAGCGTCGTCGGCGTCTCCACCCCGGCCCTCCCCCGCGTTTCCACAGCCTGTGGACAGCACCCTGGCACCCGGTGGACAACCGGCGGCGGACGCCCGGCGTACGCCCGGCCACGGGTGGGGAACGGCGAGGTGAACCCGCCCCGGGTGAGGGACCGGTCCTCCGCAGGACTCCGCAGGACTCCGCGGGGCGGCGCCGCGACAGCGGGTCTCGGTCCGCGGACTCAGCGGACCGGCTCGACGAACCCCTGCTCGGTGAGCAGCCGCAGCGACTCGGGCACCCGCTCGCGCAGCTGCGCCGGGTCCTCGCCGAGCAGTTGGGCGATCGCGTCGACGATCTCCCCGGCGGCCAGGGTGCCGTCGCAGACGCCGACGAAGCCCGCGCCGACCGTGTCGACCTTGGTGGCCCGCCGCATGCCCCGGTTGTGCCGGAGCACCACGTGTTCCGGGTCCTCCGAGCCGGGGTCGCCGATCTGCTCCTGGACCACCTCGTCGGCGAGCAGGTAGCGGGCGGCCAGCAGCCCGGCGTCGTCGTGGGCGCGCAGGAAGTCCTGCCGGGCGAACCACTCCTCGATGTGCGGGCCGAGCGGCTGCTCGACGGGGTGCGGCCACTCCTCGATCCGCACCACGGGGTCGGTCGCGCCGGAGGCCCGCAGGGTGATCCAGCCGAAGCCGATGCCCTCGACGCCGGCCGCCTCGAAGTCGTCCAGCCACTCCTCGTACCGGGCGGCGTACTCCTCGCCGCGGTGGTCGCCGCCGTCGCGCAGCCACAGCTCGGCGTACTGGGCGACGTCCTGCACCTCGCGCTGCACCACCCAGGCGTCCAGGCCGGTGCCGGCCACCCAGCCGGCCAACCGGTCGCGCCAGTCCTCGCCCTTGACGTGCTGCCAGTTCGCCAGCAGCTGGCAGTAGCCGCCGGGCGCCAGGTGGGCGGCCGCGCCGCGGACCACGCGGCGGCACAGCTCGTCGCCGGCCATCCCGCCGTCCCGGTAGGTGAACCGGCCGGCCGGGGAGATCACGAACGGCGGGTTGGAGACGATCAGGTCGAAGCGGCGCTCGCCGACCGGCTCGTACAGGCTGCCCCCGGCGGTCTCGACCTGGTCGAAGCCGGAGAGCGCGGCGGTCAGCCGGGTGAAGTGCAGGGCGCGCGGGTTGAGGTCGGTGGCGGTGACCCGCTGGGCGTGCCGGGCCGCGTGCAGGGCCTGCACGCCGGAGCCGGAGCCCAGGTCGAGCACCTCGCGGACCGGTCGGCGCACCGTCAGGTTGGCCAGCGTGGTGGACGCCCCGCCCACCCCGAGCACCAGGTCGCGCCGCTCGACCCCGGTGGCCGTCCGGCCCGAGCCGATCCCGCCCGCGCCGCCGACGGCGCAGCCCAGGTCGGAGACCACCCAGGCGTCGGCGCTGGGCAGCCCGGCGACCTCGTCGGCGTACGGCCGCACGTCCACGGTGGCGCGCAGCTCGTCGCCGTCGGCGGTCAGCCAGCCGTCGGCCAGCAGGGCGTCGACCGGCAGCGCGGCGGCGGCCGCGGCCCTGGGCACGGCCCGTTGCAGCAGGAACAGCCGCACCAGGGTCTCCAGCGGCGAGCCGCCGCGGGTCGCCCGCAGCGCGGGGACGGCCTCGCTGCGGGCCAGCGCCGCGTACGCGGTCGGGCCGAGCAGGTCCAGCAGTCCGTCGGCGGTGAAGGAGGCGCTCAGCAGCGCCTCGCGGAACTCCGCCATCCGGCCGGAATCAAGAACGGGGCTGTTCGTCACCCCGCCATTCTCCCCCGTCCCACGCGAGGATCGCCCCGCCCGCCGGTCCGGGCCCACCGGTCGGGGCGCGTCGGTCGGGGCGCGTCGGTTCGGAGCGGTGCGGACCGACGGGGTGTCAGCTCTTGGCGGACGAGGGCGAACCGGACGCGGCAGCGGACCCGGACGCGGTCGACCCGGACGCGGTCGACCCAGACGCGGTCGACCCAGACGCGGTCGACCCGGACGCGGCGGACCCGGACGGGCTGCCGGAGGCCGCCGGGTCGGCCGGGGAGGCGCTGTCGCCGGGGGCAGCGGTGCCGGTCGCGCCCGCGCCGCCGGTCGGCGCGGCGGACGCGCCCGTTCCGGCGGTGGCGGTACCGGCCTTGCAGCCGGGCTGCTTCTTCATCGCCTCGCCCAGGCCGCCGCTCTGCAGGGTGGCCAGCGCGGAGGTGGACACCTGGGAGAGCTGCTGCACCTGGTCCCCGACGCTGCGCAGGCCGTCCGCGAACTTAGCCTGGTCCGCGCTGGTCAGCCCGTCGAGCTTCTTCTGCGCGTCCAGGTAGCCCTGCGCGACCTGCTTCAGCTCGTTGACGGCGTCCTGCTGGACCTTCGCCCCGTCGTCGATCTTCGGCGCCCCGGCCTTCTGGACCGCGTCGGCCAGCTGCTGGTTGGTGGTGGCGAGCGAGGCGAGGTCGGCCGAGAGCCGTTTCTGCAGGTCGACGGGGGCCTCGCCCTGCTTGACGTCCGCGGTGTCCGCGAGGGCCGCCTTGGACTGGGCGATCGGGTCCTTCGCGCCGTCGCAGACGCTCTTCGCCCAGCCGTCGAGTTTCGCCGACGAATCGTCGGCGGAGCAGCCGACCGCCGCCAGCGCGAACAGCACGCCGAGCACGGGGACGGTCACCAGTCGCTTCTTCACCGGGGCCCTTTCGGTCACTGACACCCGGCTCCGGGTATCGCCAGCGAACCTACACGCCCGCCCGGACCGCCCCGGCGGGAAGGCCGCGACCCACGGCATCCGGGCAGCTCAGCACCTGCCCGGGAACGACGAAGCACCGCCTCGCTCGACCTGCCGAGGCGGTACGTACGACGGACCGAGCAGCGCCACCGGAACGGACAGCGCTGCCGGAACGAACCGGGCCGCCCGAACGGACCCGGTGGGCGGACGACTCGATGGGCGGACGAGGCGATGGGCGGACGAGCCTGCGGAGCGGCCTCCCGCCCCCCAGTCAGACCGAGACGGACACCGGGGTGACCGGCCAGCTCATCCGGATCACGCCGCCGTCGGAGCCGTTGCCGACCTCGACGTCCTCGACCAGGCCGGTGATCACCGCGAGGCCGAGCGCGTCCTCGTCCTCCGGGTCGCCGCCCGCGGCGGCACCGGCGGCGTGCGCCGGTCCGGCCTCGTCGGCGACCTCGATGAGGAACCGCTTCTCCTGCTCGGTGAGCGCCACCCGGACCGCGCCGCCCATGCCGTTGCGCTGGTGCAGCGCCACCGCGCGCGAGCAGGCCTCACCGACGGCGAGGCGCAACTCGTCGAGCACCGACTCGTCCACCCCCGCGCGTCTGGCCACCGCGGCGGCCACCAGCCGGGCGGTGCGCACGTGCTCGGGAAGCGCGCTGAATCGAAGTTCGACGGTTGCCATGTCTCCCCTCCGGGGTTGCTCCACCGCCGCCGGGCACACCGGCCCGCACGGCGGAGGCGGGGACACCGACCACGCCGGTCGGGCAGGGCGACGGGCCCGGCCGACCGGCGACGGTCGATCGAAGTGATGCGGTGGGAGCGACCGATGGGAACGGCCGACCGACGGGAGACGTCAGTCGGTCGCCGCGACGGCCTCGTCCACCGAGTTGTGGATCGGGAACACCTTGGTCAGACCGGTGATCCGGAAGATCTTCAGGATGCGCTCCTGGTTGCACACCAGGCGCAGCGAACCCTCGTGCGCACGGACCCGCTTCAGGCCACCGACCAGCACGCCGAGACCGGTGGAGTCGAGGAAGTCGACGCCCTCCATGTCCACGACCAAGTGGTAGTTGCCCTCGTTGACGAGCTCGACAAGCTGCTCGCGCAACTTGGGCGCGGTGTACACATCGATCTCGCCGCCAACCTCGACGACCGTGCGATCGCCGACAGTACGGGTCGACAGGGACAGGTCCACGGAACCTCCAGCACCTTGCCTTGCTACGTCATTGCGATCTTCAACCCAGCGGCTGCCACCGCAGGGTCGCAGGGCCAGGGCGCGACGAACCGGCAGGTCGGAGCCTCAGCGTTGCGGCCCTCGGCCATGCGGCCGTCACGGGCCTCATTCAACCACCTGCGGCTACGGCCGCACGATGGTTAACAGCGATTCTCCGTCACGCCGGTGACACACTGGGTCTTCATGCCGCCCCGTCACCACCAGCCCGAGGCCCTGCTCACTGCCCTTTCCCACGGGCGCGGCAGGTCTGACCGCCTCACCCATACGGAGCACCTGCCCGCCCGAGCGGCCCGGTATGCGCCTTGGCCGGAAGGAATCCGGCAGGAAGTCGTCGCGGCGGCCTCCGGGCTCGGCGTGGTGCTGCCCTGGGCGCACCAGGCGGAGGCGATGGACCTGGCCGCCGCCGGGCGGACCACGGTGATCGCCACCGGCACCGCCTCGGGCAAGTCGCTGGGCTATCTGGCCCCGCTGCTGAGCGACCTGCTGACCGGTACCGAGGCCCGCAACGGGCGCGGCGCGACCGCGCTGTACCTGGCCCCGACCAAGGCGCTGGCCGCCGACCAGCGCCGGCGCGCCGCCGAACTCGTCCCCGACCGCGTCCGGGTGGCGCTGTACGACGGCGACACCCCGCCGCAGGAGCGCGAGTGGGTCCGCCAGTACGCGTCCTACGTGCTGACCAACCCGGACATGCTGCACCGCGGCATACTCCCGGCCCACCCCCGCTGGTCCTCCTTCCTCAAGGCGCTGCGGTACGTCGTGGTCGACGAGTGCCACACTTACCGCGGCGTGTTCGGCTCGCACGTCGCCCAGGTGCTGCGCCGGCTGCGGCGGCTGTGCGCCCGCTACGGCTCCGAGCCGACCTTCCTGCTGGCCTCCGCGACCACCGCCGAACCGGCCGTCACCGCCGAGCGGCTCACCGGCCTGCCCGCCACCGCCGTCACCGAGGACTGCTCGCCGCGCGGCCCGCTGGTGTTCGCGCTGTGGGAGCCGCCGCTGACCGAGAACGTCGGCGAGCACGGCGCGCCCGTCCGCCGCAGCGCCACCGCCGAGGCCGGGTACCTGCTGACCGACCTGGTGCACGGCGGCACCCGCACGGTGGCCTTCGTCCGTTCCCGGCGGGCCGCCGAACTGGTCGCGCTGCAGGCCCAGGAGCAGCTCGGCCAGCCGCTCGCCGCCCGGGTCGCCGCCTACCGGGGCGGCTACCTGGCCGAGGAGCGCCGGGCCCTGGAACGCGACCTGCACACCGGTCGGCTGCTCGGCCTGGCCTCCACCTCCGCCCTCGAACTCGGCGTGGACGTCTCCGGCCTGGACGCCGTCCTGCTGGCCGGCTACCCCGGCACCCGGGCCTCGCTGTGGCAGCAGGCCGGGCGGGCGGGCCGGGAGGGCCAGGGGGCGCTGGCGGTGCTGATCGCCCGGGACGACCCGCTGGACACGTACCTCGTCCACCACCCCGAGGCGCTGTTCGCCACCCCGGTGGAGGCCACCGTCCTCGACCCGGACAACCCGCACGTGCTGGCCCCGCACCTGTGCGCGGCCGCCGCCGAACTCCCGCTCACCGACGCCGACCTGGAGCTGTTCGGCCCGTCCACCGCACCGCTGCTGCCGGTGCTGGAGCGGCGCGGCCTGCTGCGGCGGCGCTCGGACGGCTCCTGGTACTGGACCCGCCGCGAGCGCGCCGCCGACGGCGTCGACCTGCGCGGCAGCGGCGGCAGCCCCGTGCAGATCGTCGAGGCCGACACCGGGCGGCTGCTCGGCACCGTGGACGCCGAGGCCGCGCACACCACCGTGCACACCGGGGCCGTCCACCTGCACCGGGGTGCCACCTACCTGGTCCGCGAGTTCGACCTGGAGTCCTCGGTCGCCCTGGTCTCCCCCGCGAACCCGCCGTACACCACCTCCGCCCGGGACGTCACCTCCATCTCGATCCTGTCCACCGACACCGTCGAGGAGTGGGGCGAGGCCCGGCTCGGCTTCGGCTCGGTGGAGGTCACCAACCAGGTCGTCGGCTACCTCCGCAAGCGGATCTCCACCGGCGAGGTCCTCGGCGAGAGCAAGCTCGACCTGCCGCCCCGCACGCTGCGCACCCGCGCCGTCTGGTGGACCGTCACCGAGGACCAGCTCCTGGACGCACTCGTCCCGTTCGACCAGCTTCCCGGCGCGGCCCACGCCGCCGAGCACGCCTCCATCGGACTCCTCCCGCTGTTCGCCACCTGCGACCGCTGGGACATCGGCGGCGTCTCCGTCCCGCTGCACCCCGACACCGGCCTGCCGACCGTCTTCGTGTACGACGGCCACTCCGGCGGCGCGGGCTTCGCCGAACGCGGCTTCCGGCGCGCCGTCGAGTGGCTGACCGCCACCCGGGACGCCATCGCCGCCTGCGAGTGCGAACGCGGTTGCCCGTCCTGCGTCCAGTCCCCGAAGTGCGGCAACGGCAACGAGCCGCTCGACAAGGCCGCCGCGATCCGCTTGCTCACCGTCCTCCTCGCCGGCGCCCCGACCCGGGCCACCGCCCCGGACGGCGCCAGCGAGGAGGGACCGGTCGAGAACGGCTGACCTGCCGTCCGCCCGGACGCCCACCTGCACGCCTGCCTGAACGCCCGTCACCGCGCTTCCCGGGCGCGTTCGTTGCCGCGACGGTTCCCGTCCTGCGGTGAACGCCGCCGCGTCGGCCCCCTCGCCCCAGGCCCAGACCGGACCCGCCCGGGCGCGGGCCCGGGCCGGGGGCAGCGGTACCGGGACGCCGTGGATCGGGACCTGGACCACCACCTCCACCGCGTCCTGCCCCGGGAGGACCTGGCAGGAGACCAGTTCGGCCCGCTCCTGGGCCCGGGTGAGTGCCGCGGCCCGTCCGCAGCCGCCGTCCTCGTCGAGCAGCAGCCGGTCGGCGGCGGCCAGGGCCGCGAGATCGGCCGCCGACTCGGCGCGGTGACGGGCGGCCACCACCGTCCCCAGCATCAGGCAGGCCGAGAACACCACCACCCCGAGCGACCCCAGCGCCACCAGCCACACCGTCGCCGAACCGTGGTCGCCCGCCGCTCCCGGCGGCGCGCCGCTCCCCCTCGCTCGTACCCGCACCCTCACCCGCATGAGCCGTCTCCTTCCGTTCGTTGCCGGCTGCCTTCACCGTCGGCCTCAGCCGTCGGCCGGCACGTCCTCCCGGGCGCCGATCGCCGTGGCCGTGAGCCGGACCGACAGCAGGGCGGCGAGGCGGCCCGGGCCCGGGCAGGGGGCCTCGACGGTGGCCCGGGCGGTGGTGGCGGCCAGGTCGATGGCGACCTTCGCTCCGCGCGGGGCCGCAGCGGCGGCCTGGGCCAGCGCGTCGGTGTCGCCCCGGGCGGCGGCCCGGGCGCCGACCCGGGCCGCGTCCACGCAGCGGATCTGGGCACCGGCCGCCACCACGCCCCAGGTCAGCATCGCCGCCAGCAGCACCAGGGCCGGAAGCCCGACCGCGGTCTCCGCCGTGACCATCCCGCTGTCCGCCGGTCTGCGGTCAGTCGGTCTCTGGTCAGTCGGTCTGCGGTCAGGCGGCCTCCGGTCAGACCGCATGCAGGGCCCGTTCGAGGATCTCGGACAGCGCTCCGGAGACCGTGCCGCTGGTGACCACCTTGTAGAGCACGGCGGCGAAGGCACAGGCGGCAACGGTGCCGATCGCGTACTCCGCGGTGCTCATCCCGGCGTCCGGCGGACCGTCCGCCACCCTCCGATAGCGGTGCCGGAACCAGCCCCCGCACCTGCGGACGGCGAGCACCACGGCAGCGGGCCGGACAACCCTGACGAGCTTCTTCATGGTGAAATCCCTTTCTCTGACAGTGGATCGGCCGCAGGAACGACCTGGTTCGAACCGGCCGGAGAGCCGCAGAGGGCTCAAGAGCGCGACGGGAGAGCGGCGGGAGGGCACCGCGAGGGCTCCGGGGAGACCGCGCACCCGGGCGGTGCTGCTCACAGGCGCTGGGAGAAGGCGGCGGTCAGCCCCGTGACCACCGGCACCACCCCGATCAGCACGAACGCGGGCAGGAAGCAGAGCCCGAGCGGTGCGGTCGCCAGCACTCCGGCCCGCCGGACCCTCGCGTGCGCCGCCCGGGCGGCCGCCGCCCGGTGGGACTGGGCCAGACCGGTCAGCGTGGCGGCCGGCGGGGTACCGCTGAGGCTGGTGCGGGCCAGGCAGCGGGCGAGCGGTGCCAATGGCGGGCAGTCCGACGCCAGTTGCTCCCAGCAGCGCTCCGGCCCCGCCCCGAGCGCGAGTTGGGCGGCGACCGCGGCCAGGCGATCCCGCATCGGGACCGGCACGCTGTCCGCGACGGCGGCGACCGCCCCGGCCGGGGAACCGCTCGACCCGAAGCAGGCCGCCAACAGCTCTGCGGTCAAAGGGAGCTGACGGACCAGCCAGTCCTGCTCCGCCGCCTGCCGACGCCCGTCCGGCGACCGCACCCGGGGCAGCAGCCGCCAGGCCGCCCCACCGGCCAGCAGACCCACCACCGGGCCCGCCCAGCCGCCGACCAGCGTCCCGACCGAGATGCCCAGCAGCACCGCCAGCGGCCGATCTCCCGCCAACCACCCGACCGCCCGCCGTACCCCTGCCGCCACCCGCCCACGTCGCCCACCCCGCCCCGCAGCGGCCGACACCGCCGGAACGCACCGCTCGACCCGCCGACGGACCGCCCGCCCCTGCACCGCCGCCAGCACCTCCCCGGCCAACCCGGCAACCGCCGTCGGCACCAGAACCGCCGTCACGTCCACCTCGCCTCCTGCACTCGTCGCCACCCGCACCGAACCCCCTGGATCGCCCCGCGCCCGCACCACCCCGCGCCGTCCTCGCTCCCTGGCCACGCCCACCCCTCCCGATCCGCCCGAAGGACTCCCCGCCCCGGTGCCGACACGGCGGCCCGGGGCCCGTACCGCGCCATCCGCCGCCCACCGTCCTCGCCGAGTAACCGTCAATCACCCTGCCGCCGTAGCGCGTAGAAGCATCCGGCTGAGCCCGAGCCTCCTGCCCGAAGGCCGTCACCACCCGGCCGGCCCCACCGTCGGCGACCGCGGAGTCGCGAGCCGGAGGTCGCCGCGGGTCCGGGAGATCCCGCAACTGGCGGTAGCGGGGCGGGCCGGTCCGGGGCGGGCCGGGGCGTCCTCGGCGGAGCGGACGATCCGGGCCGTCCAGAGGATCCCGGCCGTCTCCAGGGCCGCCCCGACCAGCAGGCCGAACAGGCCCACCGGGGTGTGCAGCAGGACGTGGACGGGGTCCGCCCCGAGTGCCGCGCCCAGGCCGAGGCCGACGGCGGGCAGGGCGGCGAGGACGGCCATCGTGGTGCGCGGGCCGGCGAGTTCGCCCGCGATCTCCTCGCTGAGGGCCCGTTCGGCCCGCAGCGCGTCCGCGACCTGCTCCAGCCCGGCCGCCAGCCCGGTGCCGCTCTCGGTACTGACCTGCCAGCAGGCCGCCATGGCCGCCGCGCCCTCCCCGCCCGGTAGTTCGGCCACCAGGCGGAGCGCCGCAGGCAGGTCCGCTCCGTAGCGGCC
Organism: Kitasatospora sp. NPDC088783; assembly: GCF_044750705.1. Lineage (NCBI taxonomy): Bacteria > Bacillati > Actinomycetota > Actinomycetes > Kitasatosporales > Streptomycetaceae > Kitasatospora > Kitasatospora sp. NPDC088783. The sequence goes on along the minus strand of NZ_JBIVKJ010000004.1, from coordinate 525,622 downwards.
CGCCGCCAACCGGGCCGCGGGTTCGGCGCCGAGGCGGCGGCCCCAGTCGGGGGCGGCCCGGGCGAGGACGGCGTGCATGGCCTGCTCGGGGGTGGCACCGCTGCGCAGCTCGGCCGCCAGCCCGGCGGACAGGTCGATCACCGCCGTAGCCCGCCGCCGGGCCGCCCGGGCCGTGCGCCGCCCCGCCCGCCAGCGCCGGAGCGGGACCACCCCGCAGGCCGCCCCGATCACCGGAAGCACCGAGGAGGTGCCGTGCCCCACCACCGCCCCGAGCGGGAGCAGCAGCAGTTCGGGCACCAGCCAGCGCGGTCGCCGACGCCGCCACAGCGCCCGCATCCGCCCCAACCGGCCCGACGGCCCACACCGGCCCCGACGCCTGTGCAGCACCCGCCGCATCCGGCCGCCACCGCACATCCGGCGGCGTACTCCGAGCAGCCAGGCCGCCACGAGCACCCCGCCGATCGCCCCGGCGGCCACCCCCAGCAGGGCCGCCGCACGAGCCGCACCACCGGGCCGGAACACACCAGCCAGCACCCCGGACGCCCCGAGTACCTCGACCGAAACGGTCATCACAGCCTCCTGACCGCGGAGCGCAGCAGGCGCCACGCCACCACCCCGAGCACGCACAGCGCGATCACCCAGACGCACTCCAGCCGACCCACCGTCATGTCCCCTCCTCCGCAAGCTCGATGGCGGTAGCCCCCGGACCCACCCCGGCCCCGGTCCCGGCGGCCTCCGGGTGCGGCGGGAGGTCGAGGCCGCGTTCGGCGCACAGCTCCCGCAGGCGGGGCCAGCCGGGGCCGGGGCGGGCCCGGCCGTCGCGGTCGAAGTGGACGGCGGCGGCGGTGCCGGTCAGGCCGTCGGGCCCGCCGACCAGCAGGTGCAACCCGGTGACCCGGCGGCGGCCGTCGGCGCGGTCCCGGCCGAGGTGGACGACCGCGTCCAGTCCGGCCCGGAGCTGGCTGTGCAGGGAGTGCCGGTCGAGGCCGGCCAGCGAGCCGAGGGCCTCCAGCCGGGCGGGCACGTCGGCGGCGGTGTTGGCGTGGACGGTGCCGCAGCCGCCCTCGTGGCCGGTGTTCAGGGCGGACAGCAGGTCCACCACCTCGGCGCCGCGGACCTCGCCCACCACCAGCCGGTCGGGCCGCATCCGCAGCGCCTGCCGGACCAGGTCGCGCAGGGTCAGCTCGCCCAGCGACTCCTGGTTGGGCGGGCGGGACTGCAACCGGACCACGTGCGGGTGGTCCGGGCGCAGTTCGGCGGAGTCCTCGGCGAGCACGATGCGCTCGTTGCCGGGGACGAGGCCGAGCAGGGCGGCGAGCAGGGTGGTCTTTCCGGTGCCGGTGCCGCCGGAGACCAGCAGGGAGAGCCGGGCCCGCAGGACAGCGGCGAGCAGGTCGGCCCCGGACGGGGGCAGGGCCCCGGCGGCGACCAGTCCGGGGAGGGTGAAGGGCTCGCGGCGGCTGGTGCGCAGCGAGATGTGGGTGCAGTCGGCGGCGATCGGGGGGAGGACGGCGTGCAGCCGGGTGCCGTCGGGCAGCCTGGCGTCCACCCAGGGGCGGGCGTCGTCGAGGCGGCGTCCGGCGGCGGTGGCGAGGCGGTGGGCGAGCCGACGGACGGCGTCCGCGTTCGGGAAGCGCACCTGGGGGGCGCGTTCCAGACCGTGGCCGCGGTCGACCCAGACCTGGTCGGGGCCGTTGACCAGGACGTCGGTGACGCCGTTCTCGGCCAGCAGCGGGTCGAGCGGGCCGGCGCCGACGATCTCGGAGCGCAGGCTGCGCACCGCGTTCAGCACGTCGGCCCCGCCGAGCGGGGGCCCGGCCGCACGCAGCGCGGCGGCGACCGACCCGGCGGTGGGCGGCGCGCCCGCCTCGGCGAGCCGGATCCGGACGGCGTCCACCAGGTCGGCGGCCCCGTCCTGGACCGGTCCGGCGGGCCCCGCGACGGGGACGGCCGGCGGCCCGTCGTCCGCCGGGGCGGCGGGCGGCTTCCGGCGCACCAGGTAGCGCACCGGCGGGGCCGGTCGGCCCTCGGGAGCGGACCCGCCGTCCCCGGCCGGGAGGACGTCCTCCACGGGATCTGACGGGGCGCTGACGAGGCTGCGGGGCCGCGGTACGGCGATCCGGCGGTGAGTGCGGGCGATCGGCCGCCGAACGGCCCGCCGGCCGCCCTGGTGATCGTCCGGGGCACGGCCGTCCTCGGCACGGACACCCACGGCGTCCAGACCGACGGCGCCCGAGTCGACGACCCGGGAGTCGATGGCGTGCGGGTCCACGGCGCGGGAGTCGATGGCGTGCAGGCGGTTGGTCATGGTCGCTCCTCAGGCCGCCACGACGGGCGGCATCGCTTCGGTCAGGAATCGCCCGCAGAACCGGGCGAGCGGCCCGCGCTCCCGCAGGCCGGGCGGGGTGCCCCGTTCGACGTCCAGGGCGAGGCCGGGCTCGGGGGCCAGCTCCCCCGCGAGCCGCAGGTGCAGGCCGCGGGCGACGTCGGCGGCGGTGAGCCCGGACGGGCCGGGGGTGCGGACGACGGCCCGCAGGTCGGTGAGCCGTATCCGGACGGCCGCGGCGACCCGGTCGGCGGCCGCCAGGGCGCGTAGTTCGGCGGGGACCACGAGCAGCCCGGTGTCGGACTGTTCGAGGGCCTGGGCGGCGGCGGCGTCGAGCTGTCTGGGCAGGTCGAGGACGACCAGCCCGCCGCGTCTGCGGGCGGCCGCCAGCACGCTGCGCATGGCCTCGGCGGGGATGGCCAGGGTGTCGGACCTGTCCCAGGACAGGGTGCTGAGCCGGTGCGGCCCGGGCAGCGCCTTGGCCAGCTCGGTGCCGCTGATCCGGCCGCGGGAGGCGGCCAGGTCGGGCCAGCGCAGCCCGCCGGCCTGCTCGGCGCCGAGCAGTACGTCGAGCCCGCCGCCGAGCGGGTCGCCGTCGATCAGCATGGTGCGGTGCCCGGCCCGGGCGGCGCAGACCGCGAGGGCGCAGGCCAGGGTGGAGGCGCCGGCGCCGCCGCGCCCGCCGAGCACGGCGACGGTGAGGGCGGGTGGCCCGACGCCCTCGGTGGCGTCGGCGATCCGGTCGAGCAGCCAGGGCTGCGCGTCCGGCAGGAAGAGCACGTGCTCGGCGCCGAGCCGGACGGCGCGGACCCAGACCTCCCCGTCGTCGAGGTCGAGGCCGAGCAGCAGGACGCCGGGCCGGCGGGCCAGGCCGGCGCACTGGTCGGCGAGGTCGTCGCCGACCAGCACCAGCGGGGCGTCCGCCCACAGCCGGGCGGGCGGTGGGACGCCGAGCAGCCGCGGTTCGGCCCCGGCGGCGGCGCACAGGCGGGTGAGCTGTTCGGCGAGCGCGGCGTCGCCGGTGAGGACCAGCGGCCCGGGCGGGGGCTCGGGCGCGGTGGCGTGCGGGTCGGTGACGGAAGCGGACAAGGCGGCCTCCCGTGGTGCGGGGACGGTCTGACGGCGCGTCGGACGCGGTGGCCCGGACGGGCTCCGCGTGGCGGCGCGGACACCACGGTGCAGGACGGCGCGGAATGCGTCAGCCGACTTCCGATTGCCTGTGGATAACTCGCCCCTGTGGATAACCGAGGTCACTCGGACGGGGGCTAAAGCAGTTCGGAATTGACGCTTCGGGTATGCCGATATGACACTCATACAACTACGCAGAGTGACAAAAACTTGGGATGCGGAGAAACCTCGACAACGGCTCCGGAGCCGCTGGAGCACCCCCCGCAACCACCGGCACCACCACTCCCTGCAGGCTCAACTGCCAAGGGAAATGGGCCCGGACATGCGACGACCCCCGCCGGGGGGGAGAGCGGGGGTCGTCTATCCACGGCCCGGCTCGGGGGGGAGGAGCCGGACCGGGTTAGCACGGTCGCGCGAACGATCCGTGACTTCCATGGTGTACCCGACCGCCCAGAAACACAAACCCGCACGCCCGCGGGTCCACCGAATGGCCCTCCCTTTTGCCCGCCCCTCTATCCTCGGTTCCCGTGGACACCACCGAGAACGCCGACTTCGCCGACCGCGACGCCGCTGCCGGACCCGACGCGGGCGCCGAAACCGGCCACCGCGCGGACCGGGGCGGCCACGACGCGCCCCGCACCGCCGCCTTCTTCGACCTCGACAAGACGATCATCGCCAAGTCCAGCGCGCTCGCGTTCAGCCGCCCCTTCTACCAGGGCGGCCTGATCAACCGCCGCTCGGTGGTGAAGAGCGCCTACACCCAGTTCATCTTCCTGGTCGGCGGCGCGGACCACGACCAGATGGAGAAGATGCGGGCCTACCTGTCCTCGCTCACCCGCGGCTGGAACGTCCAGCAGGTCCGGGAGATCGTCGCGGAGACCCTGCACGGCATGATCGACCCGCTCATCTACGACGAGGCGGCCTCGCTGATCGAGCAGCACCACGCGGCCGGACGGGACGTGGTGATCGTCAGCAGCTCGGGCTCCGAGGTGGTCGAGCCGATCGGCCAACTGCTCGGCGCGGACCACGTGATCGCCACCCGGCTGCACGTCGAGGAGGGCCGCTACACCGGCGAGATCGAGTACTACGCGTACGCCGAGAACAAGGCGGCGGCGATCCGGGAGCTGGCCGAGCGGGAGGGTTACGACCTGGCCAACTGCTACGCGTACAGCGACTCCTCGACCGACCTGCCGATGCTGGAGGCCGTCGGCCACCCGGCCGCGGTCAACCCGGACCGGGCGCTGCGCAAGGAGGCGGCGGCCCGCGAGTGGCCGGTGCTGGCGTTCAGCCGGCCGGTCGAACTGACCCGCCGGCTCCCGGAGTTCCACGCGCCGAGCCGCTCGGTGGTGGCCGCGGTGGCGATCGGCACGGCGGTGCTGACGGCCGGGGTGCTCTGGTACAGCGCGCGGCGGCGGCGTCCGGCGGCGGCCTGAGCGGCGGCGGGTCCGACCGCCGCCGGGTTCGCAAAATCGGACAAACCTCTACGCAAACCCGTAAAGAACCTGTTTTCGGGTTCCTCTTTCGGCGGATCTGAGGTAGAAATGGGGTACGGCCCGCGAGACCCGGTCAGGACCCCAAGAGGTCGAACCGACAACGCAGTTAAGGCCCCACGGACCGATGTACGGACAGCCGGGCACCCACATGCAGCCGACCCGCTGACGGGCCGCCGCACCAGGCGAACGGGCACAGGACCCCGCCTGATGGGCATAGAAACGGTGCATGCACTGGTAACCCGGTCTCCGTACCAGCGGCGACGCCCGGAAGTCTCGGGCGTCGCCGCAACTGCGTTCCGGGACCGGCGGGTTCCGGAGCCCACGGGTTCCGGCACCGCGCGGGGCCGGCCCGCACCCGGGCAGGACCGCGCCGGGGCAGGACCGGCTCGCGTCCGGGCGGGGCCCTCAGACCATGCCGCGCTGCATCGCCTCGCACACCGCGGTGCTCTCGCGCACGCCCAGCCCGAGTCCGGCGGCGCAGTGCACCAGCCAGCGGGACACGCCCTCGGGGGTGCCCTCCAGGTAGCCGAGCAGGGCCTGCCGGTAGGCGGCGGTGCCGAGTTCGGCGAGGCCGACCTCGGCGGGGCAGATCGCCTTCGGGTCGAGGCCCTCGGCGGTCAGCACGATCCGCTGGGCGGCCCGGGCGACCAGCCCGTTGTGGGTGCCGAACGGGCGCAGCGCGAGCAGTTCGCCGTGCACGACGGCGGCGACCACCAGGGCGGGCGCGCCGCCGGCGGGGCGTTCGGTGCGGGCGGTGAGCAGCCCGGCGAGCTGGTCGAGGCGGGCGGCCGTCTCGGCGGGCGGGGGCGGCGGCGGGAGTTCGCCGACCGGGCCGGCCGGGGCCTCGCCCTCGGTGGCGGCGACCTCCCGCGGGAACAGCGGCGCGGCCTCCTCGCCGTCGCGGCGCGGGCGGCCGGCCGCGGGGTCGCCGTCGCCGACGGCGAGCAGGTGGAGCCGGGCCAGCACCTGGAGCGGGGAGGTGCGCCAGACGCTGAGCAGCTGGCCGGCCTCGGCGGACAGGCGGAGCGCGGCGCCGACCGTGCGGGCCTCGGGGTCGGCGCCGAAGTCGGTGCGGCGGCGGACCTCCTCCAGCGGCCAGTCGGCGCCGTCCAGGGCGGCCGAGGCGCGGGCGCCGCGCAGCGCGGACTCGGAGGTCACCTCGCCCGCCCGGCGCCGCATCACGCGGTGCCCGTAGAGGCGGTCGACGTTCTTGCGCACTTCGGCGACGGCCTCGGGGACCCCGGCGAGCTGGGCCAGCGGGGCGAGCGGGTCAGTTCCTGTGGTCACCTACCCGAGAGTAATGAATCCACGGGGCGGCCGGGAGGCAACCCCCGGGTCACCCTTTCGTGGCAATCCGCCCTTCCCTCATGTGCGCTACCCCAAACCACCGCTAGCATGTCCACTAATCGGTGACGATAACGGTTTCCAACAAGCGCCGGGGCCGCCAGGGCCCCACGGACACCACAGAGCCAGAGAGCCGGAGACTCAGAGATGAAGATCGCCTTCGTCGGCAAGGGCGGCAGTGGCAAGACCACCCTGTCCGCCCTGTTCATCCGCCACCTGGCCGCCGTCGGCCGCCCGGTGCTCGCCGTCGACGCCGACATCAACCAGCACCTGGGACCGGCCCTCGGCCTGACGGACGCCCAGGCCGCCGCGCTCCCCTCGCTGGGCGCGCACCTGCCGGAGATCAAGGAGTACCTGCGCGGCGACAACCCGCTGATCCGCTCCGCCGAGGAGATGATCAAGACCACTCCGCCCGGCCCCGGCTCCCGGCTGCTGCGGATCGTCGAGGAGAACCCGGTGTACGCGGCCTGCGCCCGCCCGGTCGCCCTGGACGAGGGCTCGGTCCGGCTGCTGGCGACCGGCGCGTTCACCGAGGAGGACCTCGGGGTGGCCTGCTACCACTCCAAGGTCGGCGCGGTGGAGCTGCTGCTCAACCACCTGCTGGACGGCCCGGACGAGTACCTGGTCACCGACATGACGGCCGGCTCCGACTCCTTCGCCTCCGGCCTGTTCACCCGCTTCGACCTGACCTTCCTGGTCGCCGAACCCACCCGCAAGGGCGTCTCGGTCTACCGCCAGTACAAGGAGTACGCCCAGGACTTCGACGTCCACCTGCGGGTGGTCGGCAACAAGGTGCAGAGCCCGGACGACCTGGCCTTCCTGCGCCGCGAGGTCGGCGAGGACCTGTACGCCTGCTTCGGGCAGTCCGGCTGGGTGCGGCGGCTGGAGCGCGGGGACGAGCCGCCGCTGCGCGAGCTGGAGCCCGCGAACCGGGAGGTGCTGGCCCGGCTGCGGACCGCCGCCGACGCCGCCCACGGGCTGCGCGACCCGCGCCGGTACAGCGCCCAGGCGGCCCGCTTCCACCTGCGCAACGCGGAGAGCTGGGGCAACGCCAAGGTCGGCGCCGACCTGGCCGACCAGGTCGACCCGGACTACGTGCTGGGCGCCGAGCGGGCCAGCACCGCCGGGGTCTGAGCCGACGCCCCGCTCCACCGCCCGGAGGGGCCGGTCCGCCCAGCCCGGCGGACCGGCCCCTCCGGCCTTCCCGCCGGGAAATTCCCGACCGACCCGGGTGCCACACGATGTGGTGAACGCCCCTATTTGTACTGGCACTCGAAGCACACGCTGTGCAAAGGTTCCATTACTCTCGGTTTACCAACTCTTGAACCACCGGACGCCACGGGCCGTCGCCACCGCGCCCCAGGCCCCGCCACACCCCGCAACGCCGTACCTTCGCAACGCGCCGCCGCGCACGCTCCCCACGGCCGCGCCGCCGCCCCGCCGCACCCGCTGTGACCCACGACAGCCGATCCGACCAGACCCACCGCCGGACCTGACTGCGTTCGTTCCCCCGGAAGAAGACGGGAAGACACCCATGACACTCGACGTCTCCAGCGCCCCCATCGCCTCCGACACCACCGACCACGCCCCGCCGCCGCCCGGCGGCACCCCGGGCCGGGTCCGCGTCCTGCTGGCGCACGACCTGCCGGCCTCCCTCGCGGTGTTCCTCATCGCGGTGCCGTTCTCGCTCGGCATCGCGCTGGCCACCGGCGCCCCGCTGACGGCCGGTCTGGTCGCCGCCGCGGTGGGCGGGCTGGTGGCCGGCTTCCTCGGCGGCACCCACCTCCAGGTCAGCGGCCCGTCCGCGGCGCTGACCGTGGTCACCGCCGGGGTGATCGCCCAGTACGGCTGGCCGACCGCCTGCCTGGTCACCGTCGCCGCCGGTCTGCTGCAACTGCTGCTCGGCTCGCTGCGGGTGGCCCGCGCCGCGCTCGCCGTCTCGCCCGCCGTGGTGCACGGCATGCTGGCCGGTGTCGGCGTGACCATCGCGATCGCCCAACTGCACGTCATCCTCGGCGGCACGCCGCACAGTTCGGCCCTGGCCGACCTGCGCTCGCTGCCCGGCGAACTGGCCGGACCTCACCTGCCCGCGCTGATGGTCGGCCTGCTGGCGCTCGCGATCCTGTACGGCTGGCCCCGGCTCGGCCGGTTGCCCGGCGCGGCCGGCCGGATCGGCGCCCGGCTGGCCCGGCTGCCCGCCGCGCTGGTCGCGGTGGCCGCCGCCACCACGCTGTCGCTGCTGGCCGAGCTGCGGCTGGCCCGGGTCGAGCTCCCGGTCTGGGAGCACCACCAGTTCTTCTCGCTGCCCTCCTCCGCCCTGCTGTCCGACCACTGGGCGGTGCTGCTCGGCCTGGTGCTGACGGTCACCGCGGTGGCCGGCGTGGAATCGCTGCTGTCCTCCGTCGCGGTCGACCGGATGACCCGCCGCAGCGGCGACCTGGACCGCGAGCTGCGCGCCCAGGGCGCGTCCAACCTGTTCTCCGGACTGCTCGGCGGCCTCCCGGTGGCCGGCGGCGCCGTCCGCTCCACGGCCAACGTGCAGGCCGGGGCGGCCACCCGGGCCTCCGCGGTGCTGCACGGCTGCTGGGTGCTGGTCGCCGCGCTCGCGCTGACCGCCGGGCTGCGGCGGATCCCGCTGGCCGCGCTGGCCGCGCTGGTGCTGGTGGTCGGCGTGCAGATGGTGAGCTTCGCGCACATCCGCCGGGTGCACCGACACCGCGAGTTCCCGGTGTACCTGGCCACCGTGCTCGGAGTGGTGCTGCTCGGCGTCCCGCTCGGGGTGGTGCTCGGCGGCGCGGTGGCCATGCTGCTCGCCCTCTACCGGCTGACCCGCGCCCACGTCGACGTGCTGGCCGAGGAGGACGGCTCGTACACCGTCCGCACCCACGGCCCGCTGACCTTCGCCGCCGTCCCCAAGCTGAGCCGGGCGCTGACCCGGATCCCCGCCGGGGCCCGGGTGACGGTCCACCACGACGGCTCGTTCCTGGACCACGCCGCCTACGAGGCGCTGCACGCCTGGCGCACCGGCCACCAGGACTCCGGCGCGCAGGTGGCGATGCTGACCGAGCGCCGGCCGAACGACGTGCTGGACCCGGACGGCACCGTCCGCGCGGGCAGCTCCCCCGGCCCGCACCGCTGCCGGGCCTGGACGCCCTGGGTCGGCCACCACTGCATCGAGCAGAACGAGGACGACCCGCACGTCCGCCTGCTCGACGGCGTCCGCGGCTTCCAGCAGCACACCGCCCCACTGGTCCGCCAGGAGCTGGCCCGCCTCGCCCGGGACGGCCAGACGCCCTCGCAGCTCTTCCTCACCTGCGCGGACTCCCGGATGGTCACCAGCATGATCACCAGCTCCGGCCCCGGAGACCTCTTCACCGTCCGCAACGTCGGCAACCTGGCCCCCGCCCCGTACGAGCCGGGTGCCGCCGACGACTCGGTGGCTGCCGCCGTCCAGTACGCGGTGGAGGTCCTGGAGGTCGCCTCGATCACGGTCTGCGGGCACTCCGGCTGCGGCGCGATGAAGGCCCTGCTGGACGGCGTCACCGAGGCGTCCGGCCCGCCCACCGCGCTGGCCCGCTGGCTGCGCAACGGCCGCAGCTCGCTGGACCGCCTGCGGCGCGCCCCCGCCGAGTTCGAGGGCCGTCCGGCGGCGGACGTGGTCGAGCAGCTGTGCATCACCAACGTGGTGCAGCAGCTCGACCAGCTGCTGGCCAACCCGGCGGTGGGGCGCCGGGTCGCGGACGGTTCGCTGCGGCTGGTCGGGATGTACTTCGACTTCGCCACGGCCCAGACCTACGTGCTGGACGCCGCGACCGGCCGGTTCACCCCGGTGCACGCGCGGGTGGAGCCGGAGCAGGACCTGGCCGCGTAGGAGGCGCGAGCCGCCCGGTACGAGCCGCACGCTACGAGCCGGACGACGCGTGCGGCCGCGAAGGCCCGTCACAACGGAGGCCCACCAAGTCGGAGGCCCGCGGGAGCGGTTGGCCGCTCCCGCGGGCCCCGGTGTCACCGCAGCAGCCGGGCCAGGTCGGCCGGGGTCACGTAGCCGGGCCAGCGGTGGTCGGTGAAGAGGTGCACGCCGGCGTCCTGGTAGCACTGGTCGACGAGTTGGGAGCAGATCATGTGCCGGGTGGTGGCGACGAAGCGCCGCAGCGGGGGGCCCGCCGGGAGGTGCAGGCGGGCGGCGGCGAGGGCGAGGTAGTCGGCGAAGCTGTAGGGGGTGCCGAGGTAGGAGTGGGCGGCCGCGGTGATCGCGGCGCGCTGGCCGTCGGTGAGCGGTATCCGGCCGGTGGACCAGCGCGCGGGGACGCCGTCGTAGCCGGAGAGCGGTTCGAGCCGCGCCCCGCCGGGCTGGGCCTCCAGCAGGCGGTCGTCGCCGAGGTAGACGAAGGCGTGCTCGTAGTCGGCGAATCCGTCGCCGTTGAGGAACTGGCCGATCCGGATCAGACGGCCGATGGCGCCGTCCATCCGGACGACCGCGAAGTCGCCGGGGAGGGGTGGGGTGACGGTCATGGTGGTACCTCCATCATGGTTGCTCATGGTGATGGAGTGAGCACTCTCAGTGGAGGGCCGGTCGGCGGGGGCGTCAAGGCACTGTGCGGGATTGACCGGCGCGAGGGGCGGGAAAACGTGGTGGGGGCCGGCGGAAGCGCCGGGGCCGTGCCCACCTGGGGCGGAGTCCCGATCCGGTCAAAGGTCTACACCAATTTCCCGGCAGCACTTGTCAACGGAGCTGTCGGCCTGGTGAGCTGTGCGCTGGGACACACGGGACAATCCCTCCGCACGGGGTTCCCCGGCATTTGAGACTCGATGAGGAGTGCGCGTTGAGCAACGAGAGCCTGGCCAATCTGCTCAAGGAGGAGCGGCGTTTCGCCCCGCCCGCGGAGCTCGCCGCCTCCGCCAACGTCACCGCCGACGCCTACGCCCAGGCCTCCGAGGACCGGCTGGCCTTCTGGGCCGAGCAGGCCCGCCGGCTGAGCTGGGCGGTCGAGCCCACCGAGACCCTGGACTGGTCGAACCCGCCGTTCGCCAAGTGGTTCGCCGACGGCAAGCTGAACGTCGCGTACAACTGCGTGGACCGCCACGTCGAGGCCGGCCACGGCGACCGGGTCGCCATCCACTTCGAGGGCGAGCCCGGCGACAGCCGCGCCATCACCTACGCGCAGCTCAAGGACGAGGTCTCCCGCGCCGCGAACGCCCTGCAGGAGCTCGGCGTGGCCAAGGGCGACCGGGTCGCCGTCTACCTGCCGATGATCCCCGAGGCGGTCGTCGCGATGCTCGCCTGCGCCCGGATCGGCGCGGCGCACTCGGTGGTCTTCGGCGGCTTCTCGGCCGACGCGGTGGCCTCCCGGATCAAGGACGCCGACGCCAAGGTCGTCATCACCGCCGACGGCGGCTACCGCCGCGGCAAGCCCTCCGCGCTCAAGCCGGCCATCGACGAGGCGCTGACCAAGGTCGACGGCGTGCAGAGCGTCCTGGTCGTGCGCCGCACCGGCGAGGAGGTGGCCTGGACCGAGGGCCGCGACGTCTGGTGGCACGAGCTGGTCGACGGCCAGTCCGCCGAGCACACCCCCGAGGCGCACGACGCCGAGCAGCCGCTGTTCATCCTGTACACCTCGGGCACCACCGGGAAGCCCAAGGGCATCCTGCACACCTCGGGCGGCTACCTCACCCAGGCCAGCTTCACCCACAACGCGGTCTTCGACCTCAAGCCGGAGACCGACGTCTACTGGTGCACCGCCGACATCGGCTGGGTCACCGGCCACTCGTACATCGTCTACGGCCCGCTCTCCAACGGCGCCACCCAGGTGATCTACGAGGGCACCCCGGACACGCCGCACCAGGGCCGGATGTTCGAGATCGTGCAGAAGTACGGCGTGACCATCCTCTACACCGCGCCGACGCTGATCCGCACCTGGATGAAGTGGGGCGACAACATCCCCGCCCAGTTCGACCTGTCCAGCCTGCGAGTGCTGGGCTCGGTCGGCGAGCCGATCAACCCCGAGGCGTGGGTCTGGTACCGCGAGCACATCGGCGCGGGCCGGACCCCGATCGTCGACACCTGGTGGCAGACCGAGACCGGCGCGATCATGATCAGCCCGCTGCCGGGCGTCACCGAGACCAAGCCGGGCTCCGCCCAGCGCGCCCTGCCCGGCATCGCCGCCACCGTGGTGGACGACGAGGCCCGCGAGGTGCCCAACGGCTCCGGCGGCTACCTGGTGCTGACCGAGCCGTGGCCGTCCATGCTGCGCACCATCTGGGGCGACGACCAGCGCTACGTCGACACCTACTGGTCGCGCTTCGAGGGCCGCTACTTCGCCGGCGACGGCGCCAAGAAGGACGAGGACGGCGACATCTGGCTGCTCGGCCGGGTGGACGACGTGATGCTGGTCTCCGGCCACAACATCTCCACCACCGAGGTCGAGTCGGCGCTGGTCGGCCACCCGGCGGTGGCCGAGTCCGCGGTGGTCGGCGCGACCGACGCCACCACCGGCCAGGCGATCGTGGCCTTCGTGATCCTGCGGGGCACCGCGACGGACAGCGAGGAGCTGATCGCGGACCTGCGCAACCACGTCGGCCGCACCCTCGGCCCGATCGCCAAGCCGAAGCAGATCAAGGTGGTCTCGGAGCTGCCCAAGACCCGCTCCGGCAAGATCATGCGCCGACTGCTGCGCGACATCGCCGAGGGCCGCGAGGTGGGCGACACCACCACGCTGGCCGACTCCTCGGTGATGAACCTGATCCAGTCCCAGCTGCCGGCCGCCGGCTCCGAGGGCTGATCCGCCACCGCTCCGACGGGCCGGGCCCCGATCCGCGCGGTGCGGATCGGGGCCCGGCCCGTCGGGCGACCGGGGCCGGTCGGCCCCGGGGTCAGACCGCCAGCGCCCGCAGCGTGTCGTACGCGGTCTGCGCGAACCGGCGGCGCCCGGTGGCCAGCGGGCCGGCCAGGGCGACCAGGCCGGTCTGCGCGGCCCGGTCGAAGCCGACGAAGGCGGTGCAGCGGCCGGTGGAGCCGTTGTGGAAGACCACCTCGGCGTCCTCGGCCGGGCGGTGGTGCCAGCTCAGGCAGATCCGCTGCCCGGAGCCGCGCCGGGAGACCCGGGGCAGGCACACCTCGCGCAGCGCGGTCCGCAGGCTCGCCGCCGCGCCGGTCCGCTCGGGGATCGGCACCGCGTCCACCGCCAGGTGGGCCTGGAGGTAGCGCAGCATGTCGTCGGCGGTGGAGCGCAGGGCCGCCGCGCCAGGCAGCGCCGGGATCTTGAACGAGGGGATCCAGCGGCCGCGCCGGTAGCCGGTGGTCTCGTCCCGGCCGGTGCCGCAGGAGGTGTCGAGCAGGCCGAGCGGTTCGCAGACCCGCCCGGTGAGCAGCTCCTGGTAGCGCTGCCCGGCCGCCCGCTCCAGCACCAGGCCGAGCAGCCCGGCGCCGAGGCTGGAGTAGCGGACCCGGGTGCCGGGGGTGCCGCGCACCGGGGTGCGGGGCAGCGCCCGCAGCAGGTGGGCGGCGCTGAACGTGGCGTACGGGCTGGTGAACCAGCGGGGCACCGCGGCGGGGGCCAGGCCGACCGGCAGCCGGGGCAGTCCGGAGGTGTGGGTGGCCAGGTGCAGCAGGGTGATCGGGCGCTCGTGCGGGTAGCCGGGCAGCACCTCGGCGGGCAGGTAGCGGTCGATCGGGTCGTCGTAGCCGACCTCGCCGCGGGCGACCATGTCGGCGAGCAGCAGGCCGGTGAAGGTCTTGGTGACCGAGCCGAGCTCGAACCGGGTGTCGGCCCGGACGGGGCGCTCGCCGGCCCGGTCGGCGTAGCCGCGGCAGGCGACGGTGCGCTCGGTGCCGCGGATCACCGCGACGGCCATGCCGCCCTCGGGCGCGCCGGCGGCGAACAGCGGGCGCAGCAGGTGTTCCAGGTCCGGATCGGCTAACGGAGGCTGGGCGGTGTCGGCGCCCACGGCTCCTCTCGCTTGGGGACCCACGGCCTGCACCGGTATGGGTTCGGCTTCCTGACTGGGCATTGGCTCCTCCATGACGGGGCGGGCCACCCGGACGGCGGCCCGCTTCTGCGCCCGACCCTAGGAACGCGGCGGGTGGTCCGCATCCGGCCGAACCCATCCGGGTCAGTGCGCCGCGGGCCGCCGCCGGACCGGCATAAAGTGGGACGAACCGATGACCCGCTTGTCACGCGTCGTAGGATGTCAAGGAAACGTCAGGATCCGAGGCGCGCCGGGAAGTCTGGTCGGCACTGCACCACCCGTGTGTCCGCATGCCGCCTCAGGAGGTCCCCGCCGTGACCGGCCCGTCCGACGACCGCCGTCCGTTCCTCGGCCTGCTGTCCCTGCCCGAACGCCGCTACCTCGCCGACGCGCTGCGCACCGAGACGGTCGGCGGCGTGCTGCTGCTGGTGGCCGCGGCCTGCGCGCTGGTCTGGGCGAACGTCTGGCCGCACGGGTACGAGGCGGTGCTGGAGCACACCGTCGGGCCGAGCGGGCCGCTGCACCTGGACCTGCCGCTGGAGGCGTGGGCGCAGGACGGGCTGCTGACGGTCTTCTTCTTCGTGGCGGGCATCGAGCTGAAGCGCGAGTTCGTGGCCGGGGAGCTGCGCACGCCGAGCGCGGCGCTGCTGCCGGTGGTGGCGGCGGCGTCCGGGGTGCTGCTGCCGGCGCTGCTGTTCACGGTGGTCAACGTGGCCGCGCCGAACGGGCACCCGGCGGGCTGGGCGATCCCGACGGCCACCGACATCGCCTTCGCGCTGGGCGTGCTGGCGGTGGTGGGCAGTCACCTGCCGTCCGCGCTGCGGGCGTTCCTGCTGACCCTGGCGGTGGTGGACGACCTGATCGCGATCCTGATCATCGCGGTCTTCTACTCGTCCGGGATCGAGTTCTGGGCGCTGGGGGCGGCGCTGGCGGGCCTGGTGCTGTTCTGGTTCCTGCACCGGCGCGGGGTGCGCGGCTGGTGGCTGTACGTGCCGCTGGCGGTGGTGATCTGGGCGCTGATGCACGAGAGCGGGGTGCACGCGACGGTGGCGGGCGTGGCGATGGGCCTGCTGCTGCGCTGCCACCGCGAGGAGGGCGAGGAGCGGTCGCCGGGCGAGCGGATCGAGCACCTGGTGCGGCCGCTGTCGGCGGGGCTGGCGGTGCCGGTGTTCGCGCTGTTCGCGGCGGGCGTGCCGGTGTCGGGGAAGGTCCTGGGCGAGGTGTTCACCCAGCCGGCGCCGCTGGGCATCGTGATCGGCCTGCTGGTCGGCAAGTCGGTGGGCGTCTTCGGCGGCACCTGGCTGGCCGCCCGCTACACCCGGGCCGTTCTGAACCCCCGGCTGACCTGGTCCGACATGGTCGCGCTGGCCACCGTCGCGGGCATCGGCTTCACGGTGTCGCTGCTGATCAGCGACCTGGCCTTCCCGGACGACCCGCACCTGGCCGAGCTGTGCAAGGAGGCCGTGCTGGTCGGTTCGTTGGTCTGCGCGGTGGTCGGCACCCTGCTGTTGAAGCGGCGCA
The DNA here is from genome assembly GCF_044750705.1 of Kitasatospora sp. NPDC088783. Taxonomy (NCBI): domain Bacteria; kingdom Bacillati; phylum Actinomycetota; class Actinomycetes; order Kitasatosporales; family Streptomycetaceae; genus Kitasatospora; species Kitasatospora sp. NPDC088783. Next base: position 509,845 of record NZ_JBIVKJ010000004.1, on the reverse strand, counting down.
ACCGGTACTACCGGCAGCTGTGCGCGGACGAGGACCGGGACGAGGACGGCGACGGGATCCCCGATGTGTACCAACAGCAGGGGTGACACGCCGTCCGGCGGGTACCCGGAGTGGTGCCCGACTCGCCGGTAGGGGCATGATGCTGAGCTGACACACCCGTGTGTAACGCTCGCTCAGGACACCCCACCAGCCCGTTGAACGGAGACCGCCGATGGCCGCAGGAGCCGCACCCCCGAACGGCCGCACCCCGCACGAGGGCGAGCGGACGATCGGCGAGCTGTTCGCCGACGCCAGCGCCGAGCTGTCCAGCCTGGTGCACGACGAGATCGCGCTGGCCAAGGCGGAGATCAAGGCCGACGTGGTGCGCGGCGGGATCGGCACCGCGGCCGGCGTGGTGGCGGGCGTGGTCGCGCTGGCCTCGATCCCGATGTTCTCCTTCGCCTTCGCCTGGGGCCTGCAGGCGCTGGGCATCACCACCGGCTGGTCGTTCGCCATCGTCGGCGGGGCGTACGTGCTGATCGCGCTGCTGCTGGCGTTCCTGATGGTCCGGTACTTCAAGAAGATCCGGAAGCCGGAGCGGACCATCGCGGGCGCCCAGGCCACCGCCGAGGTGCTGAAGAACGCCAAGCCCCGGCCGGCCACCAAGGAGGAGATCGACCGGGCGCTGGGCCGGATCCAGTGAGCACCGGCCGGTAACGGTTGCGCGCGGGCGTGGGCACCGGGCGGGTGCGAGGGGTGCGGATGTGACAGGCTGCTGGTATGTCGTTGGACCAGAAGCCCGTGGATGAGTCCGCTCCCGTTCCCGTACCGCCGGTGCCCGGGGAGCCGTGGAGCGTGCGCTCGGCCGGGCCGTGGACGCACCGGGACGTGGCGGCGAACGGCGCGCGCTTCCACATCGCCGAGCTCGGCGAGGGCCCGCTGGTGCTGCTGGTGCACGGCTGGCCGGAGTACTGGTGGGCGTGGCGGCACCAGCTGACGGCGCTGGCCGCGGCGGGCTTCCGGGCGGTCGCGCTGGACCTGCGCGGCATGGGCGGCTCGGACCGCACCCCGCGCGGCTACGACCCCGGCAACCTGGCGCTGGACGTCACCGGCGTGATCCGCTCGCTCGGCGAGCGGCAGGCGCACCTGGTGGGGCACGCCACCGGCGGCACGCTGGCCTGGGTGGCGGCGGTGATGCGCCCCTCGGTGATCCGCAGCCTGACGGTGGTCTCGGCGGCGCACCCGCGGCACCTGCGCCGGGCGCTGCTGACCGACCGCAAGCAGATCGCCGCGTTCGAGCACGTGCTGGGCTTCCAGCGGCCGTGGATCCCGGAGCGCCGGCTGGTCGCGGACGACGGGGCGCTGGTCGGCGCGTACCTGCGGGACTGGACCGGGCCGAACATGCTGCCCGCGGAGGCGGTGGCGGCGTACCGCCGGGCGATCCAGGTGCCGAGCACCGCGCACTGCTCGATCGAGCCGTACCGCTGGCTGATGCGGTCGATGGCGCGGCCGGACGGCATCCAGTTCGCCCGCCGGATGAAGAAGCAGATCACCGCGCCGGTGCTGCACGTGCAGGGCGCCTCGGACCCGGTGCTGCTGTCGCGGACGGCGCTGGGGGCGGGCGAGTACGTGTCGGCGCCGTACCGGTGGCGGCTGCTGCCGGGGGTCGGGCACTTCCCGCACGAGGAGGTCCCGGAGGAGTTCACCGCGGAGCTGATCGAGTGGGTCCGCCGGCACGACGGGGCCTGAGCGGCGGCGGCCCAACCGGCCGCCGATCCGGCCCAGTTGGCGGCGTTCATATGACAAGTGCATAGGCCAGTCGGCGGTCCCGGAGGCGGTTACTCCGGGCGGCCCAGGGGAATCCCTCCGGTATGACCTGGATGCCCGATCGAGAAGCCCAGCCGCGCCGAGGCCGCCGTGGCAGCAGCAGCTCGCAACAGCACGTCCCGCAGCCGGAGTGGCCCTACGAGTCCGCCGGGCGGACGCCACGCGGAGCGGGGTACCGGCTCGGTATTCCGAAGATCATCGGACGGCGCGCCCGCTGGGTCGGCGCCCGGCTCCGCCGGGAGGGGTGAGCCGCCCCGAGCACCGCGAACGGCCGGGGCCGGCCCGGAGGGGTCCTCCGGGCCGGCCCCGGCCGTTCCGCGCGCTCAGCTCAGCACGGTCGGCGAGATGGTGGTCGACCAGAGCAGCAGCGCGAACGTCGCCAGCGTCATCACCGGGACGAGCACCTTGGTCTCCACCTTGTTGCCGGTGCGCTTGATCAGCACCACCTCGTAGCGCACCTTGTGCGGCCACAGCAGCGGCGCGCCCTGCTTGGTCAGGCAGTCGCCGAGCAGGTGCGCCAGCGTGCCGAGGGCCACCGCGTACGGCAGCCAGCCCGGGGCGCTGGGCAGCCACTCGAGCATGCCGAAGGTGCCGAGCGCGGCCAGGCCCATCACGGTGATCCAGGACTGCGGGCCGTCGCCCGGCGGGTGCAGGTGCAGCGACTGGATCGCCATGGCGAGCAGGAAGAACGTCAGGCCGATGGTGAAGTTGCGGCCCAGGTAGGTGATCCCGGCCCAGCTGCCGCCGCCCATCAGCGCCACGAACAGCAGCGAGTGGGTGGCGTGCCGGTGGCCGCCCGAGACCAGCGCGACGATCCGGCACAGCAGCTTGGAGATCGGGCCGAGGAAGTTGGCGATGGTGCCGTCGTGGTGGTCCAGGTCCGGCAGGAGGGCCGCGCCCGCGCACAGCACGGTGCCCATCAGCACGTCGGCCGGCTGGAGGTGCATGTTCAGCACCGGCGGGAGGAACGGCGCGGTGGCCGCGAACAGCAGGGCGCCGCTGACCGCGTGCGAGTGACCCATCATGACGTGTGTCCGACCTCCCGTGGGCTCCCGTCCAAGGCGGCCCGGGATTGGACCGATCGGGTGAGCTGGGCCGACGCTACCAGGAGCGGCGGACGGACCGTCAGAGTGGTTTCGGCCCCGGAGCGGTCACAGCGCGCAGCCCTCGGTGCTGACCTTTCCGCTGGCGGCGGCACCCTGCGTGACGTCGTCCTTCACCTCGGCGGCGGTCAGCACGTACCCGGTGTCGGAGCTGTCCAGCGACTTGGCGAACACCACCCCGTACACCTGGCCGTCCGGGGTGAGCAGCGGGCCGCCGCTGTTGCCCTGGCGGACCAGCGAGCGCACCGAGTAGACGTCCCGGACGACCTGGCCGCGGTGGTAGATGTCCGGGCCGTTGGCCTGGATCCGGCCGCGGATGCGGGCGGGCTGGACGTTGAACGAGCCGTTCTCGGGGAAGCCCGCGACGATCGCCGAGTCGTTGGAGCGGGCCTCGCCCGCGAAGGACAGCGGCGGGGCGTTCAGCTTCGGGACGTCCAGCACCGCGATGTCGCGCTGCCAGTCGTAGCGGACCACCGTCGCGTCGTACAGCTGGCCGGCGCCGCCGATCTGCACGGTCGGCTCGTCGACGCCGCCCACCACGTGGGCGTTGGTCATCACCCGGTGCGGGGCGAACACGAAACCGGAGCCCTCCAGCGTCTTGCCGCAGGAGGTGGCGGTGCCCAGCACCTTCACCAGTGAGCCCCTGGCCCGCAGCACGCCCGGGCTGTTGGCCAGCGCCGGGTCGGGCGGCTCGACCTCGGTGATCGGCTCCTGCTCGAACGGGTTGAACACCTGCGGGAAGCCGTTGCGGGCCAGGTCCTGGCTGAGGTCGGAGAACCAGTTTGGGGCGTCGCTGGGCAGCGCCCGCTGCACCGTGCCCAGCACCTTCGAACTGCGGACCTGCTTGGAGACGGTGGGCAGCGAGGTGCCCGCCAGCGCCGAGCCGATCAGCCAGGCCACCAGCAGCATGGACAGCACGTTGACCAGCGCGCCGCCGACCGCGTCCAGGGTCTTCACCTCGGCCCGGCCGATCCGGCCGCGCAGCTTCCACCCGAAGTGCGTGGTGACCGCCTGCCCGACCGCGGCCAGCACGATCACCACCACCACGGCCACCACCGAGGCGGTGGTGCCCGGCGAGAGGTGGCGCAGCAGCAGCGGAAGCAGCTGGACGGCGACCAGTCCGCCGCCCAGGAAGCCCAGCACCGAGAGCGCGCCGACCACGAACCCCTGCCGATAGCCGGAGACGGCGAAGCCGAGCGCGGCGGCGATCAACAGCAGATCCAGGACGTTCACCCGAATACCCTCCCACGTCCCGCCGGGCGGGGGACACCGGTCCCCGGCCGTCGCCCGATCGGGTCAGTCCGGCGGGCAGCGCGGCCGGGACGGTTGGGACCGTCTGACCATCCGACCTTCCGCGCAGCCGACCAGGGAACAGGGAGCCGAACCATGGAACAACCCAGGTGGGACGTGCCGGTCGTGGACCGCACCGAGTTCCAGCCCGCCCTGGACATCCCGCCGCCCGGGGCGCAGAACCGGCTCACCGTGCTGCTGCGCCTGCTGCTGCTGGTCCCGCAGTACGTGGTGCTGTGGCTGCTGTCGATCGTCGCCTTCGTGGTGGTGGTGATCGGCTGGTTCGGCGCGCTGTTCGCCGGGCGGCTGCCGCGGTTCGCCGTCGGCTGGCTGAGCGGGTACCTGGCGTACGACACCCGGGTCTACGCCTCGACGCTGCTGATCACCGACCGCTACCCGCCGTTCCGGTTCGACGCCCCCGACTACCCGGTCCGGATCGAACTGCGGGCCGGCGGGCCGCTGAACCGGCTCGCGGTGTTCTTCCGGCTGCTGCTGGCGATCCCCGCCGGGATCGTCCAGGGGCTGCTGCAGAGCGGCTGGTGGGCGGTGTCCTTCATCAGCTGGCTGGTGGTGCTGGTGCTCGGGCGGATGCCGCGGGCGCTGTTCGAGGCCACCGCCGCGGTGCTGCGCTACCGGATGCGGTTCGAGGCGTACCTGATGATGCTCACCGCGGCCTACCCCAAGGCCGTGTTCGGCGACCCGGCCGACTCCGAGCCGGTGCGCTCCGCGACCCGGCCGCTGGTGCTGACCGGGGCCGCGAAGGCGCTGCTGGTGATCTACCTGGTGCTCGGGGTGATCGGGTCGGCGGCGAGCTCGGTGACCAACGACTGGGACTCCTACGAGGACGACGGGGGCACGGTGTCGACCATGGCGCCGCTGCCGCGCTGAGGGGCGCCGCCCGGGTGGGGGACCTCAGGCGTCGGGGCGCGGCCGGGACAGCGCCACGGCCTCGGCGGAGAGCTCCACGGTGCGCTGGGTGTCCCAGGGGCGCTCCAGGCCGCTGAAGTGCAGCACCCGGTCGATCACCCCCGCGGTGAACCCCCACACCAGGCGGCCGGCCACCTGGAAGGCGGGCCCGGTGAAGCCGGACGGGTGCCGCAGCCGGGCCCGGTTCGCCGGGTCGGTCAGCTCGGCCAGCGGCACCCGGAACACCGCGCCGGTCTCCGCCGGGTCGACCACGGCGACCGGCGACTCCTCCCGCCACCAGCCCAGCACCGGCGTCACCACGAAGCCGCTGACCGGGATGTACAGCGCGGGCAGCCGGGCGAACAGCTGCACGCCCGACGCGTCCAGGCCGGTCTCCTCGACGGCCTCGCGCAGCGCCGCCGCGAGCGGGCCGCCGCCCGCCGGGTCGCCGTCCTCCGGGTCCAGCGCGCCGCCCGGGAAGGACGGCTGCCCGGCGTGCGAGCGCAGGCTGCGGGCCCGCTCGATCAGCAGCAGGTCCGGCCCGGCCGGGCCCTCGCCGAACAGCATCAGCACCGCCGACGGGCGACCGCCCTCGGCGGGCGGCAGGAACCGGCTCAACTGCTCGGGCGCCGCCCGCTCGGCGGCCTCCCGCACCGGCAGCAGCCAGGCCGGCAGGCCGTCGCGGACCAGCGCGGGCGGGGTCGGGAACGCCGTCATGCCCGCCCCCGCGCGGCCGGCCGGGCCTCGGGGTCGGTGTCCGGCAGCGGGTGGCCGGCGGCGACCTCGGCGCGGGCCGCGGCCTCGCCCGGGAAGTCCGCCGGGGGACGCAGGCGCTGGCCGGGCTGACCGGCCAGCTCGTACTTGAGCAGCTTGCGGGCCCGCTCCGGGTCGGTCTCCCCGATCCCGTACGACGGGCACAGCGGCGCGATCGGGCACGCCCCGCAGGCGGGCTTGCGGGCGTGGCAGACCCGGCGGCCGTGGAACACCACCCGGTGCGAGAGCATCGTCCACTCCGACTTCGGGAAGATCGCCATCACGTCGGCCTCGACCTTCTCCGGGTCCTCCTCGGCCGTCCAGCCGAAGCGGCGGGCCAGCCGCCCGAAGTGGGTGTCGACGGTGATGCCGGCCCCGCCGAACGCGTTCCCGATCACCACGTTGGCGGTCTTGCGGCCCACGCCCGGCAGCGTGACCAGGTCCTCCAGCGCGCGCGGCACCTCGCCGTCGAAGCGGTCGCGCAGCGCGATCGACAGGCCGATCAGCGACTTCGCCTTGGCCCGGAAGAACCCCGTCGGCCGGACGATCTCCTCCAGCTCCTCGGGGACCGCCGCCGCGAGGTCCTCCGGCGTCGGGTACTTCGCGAACAGCGCCGGGGTGGTCTGGTTCACCCGCAGGTCGGTGGTCTGCGCCGACAGCACGGTCGCCACCAGCAACTGGAACGGTCCGTCGAAGTCCAACTCCGGGTGCGCGTACGGGTACAGCTCCGCCAGCTCACGGTTGATCCTCCGGGCCCTGCGCACCATCCCGAGGTGCGTCTCGGGCTTCTTCCGCGGGGCCTTCGCGGCCTTGCTCTCTGCCATGCACGAAGGCTACGCCGAAGCGGCCGGGCCACGGCCGGGAATCGGCCGCACCCGGCCGCTGCGGGACCGGTCAGAGCAGGGCTGCGACGGCCTGCTGGGCGACCCCCGCGATGGTGAACAGGCCTGGGACGCCACCACAGCGCTGGTAGAGCGACCGCATGACGGCCCGCAGGGTGGTCGGGTCCTCGGCGGCCCGGGGCAGGCGCTCCTCCACCACGGCCAGTTCGTCCAGGCACGCCTGCGGGTCGGGCAGTTCGTCCCGGTGCCGCGTCAGGGCCTCGCGGAGTTCCCGGAGGCGGCGGCGGGCCTCCTCCAGGTCGGCCGCCGTCGAACCGGAGCCCTGGTGCAGGGTGCTGCCCCGGGCGGCCGGGGCGTTCTGGACGGTGCCGGTGAGGTCGCCTCCGACGATCACGCCGAAGTTGACGGACGGCCGCTGGGTCGGGTTCACGGGTGCGCTCCTGGGTCGGACGGCTGGTTGGTGACGGTGCCCGAGATGTCGCCACCGGCGATCACCCCGAAGTTGTAGATCGCGGTGGCCTGGGCCTTGTACGCGGTGAGGTCGATGTGGCGGTGGCCGAGGAACACCTCGACCGTTTCGAACACGCGGCGCTGCATCATCTGGACGTACCGGCGGGCGTCCTCGTACATCTCCATGTCGTCGATGTAGCTGGTGGAGTACGCCTCGCGGAGACTGACCGGTCCGCCGTCGTCACGTTCGGGTCCGCGGACGGCCGCCGCCGGTGCGAGGGGGCCGGTGGCGACGTCGACCAGGTCGAGCAGGGCCTTCAGCCAGGAGGTCCGAAGCCATTTCCAGGACCACGGCGGGGGTGGATCGGTGGCCGGGTCGAGTTCCTCGTTGAGCGGCCCCATGAGGTGCGGCCGTGCGGTCACCCGCAGGAAGCCGCTCTCGTAGGCGAAATTGACGATCAGTGACACCGCCAACTCACCGTGCCAGGACAGGATGCGCGCCCACAGGTACCGGCGGGCGACGAACTCCCCCGGCCCCGCGTCGGGTTTCCCGATCGCGAGACCCTCCAGTTCCAGCCAGTCCCGCTCGGCCAGGTCCTGCCAGCGCTTCGCCGAGAGGGTGGCGACGCCGAGGACCTCGATATCGGCCAGGGGGTGGTCCGCCGCGTGCGTCGGTGCCGGGTCGAGCAGCCGGTCCGCGACGTAGTCGTGCAACTCTGACACGGTGAACTGGCGGAATCCGGCAGGCGATTCGGGCGGATCCTCCGGCTCGAAAGGACCGGCCTTCTTGCGCATCCGGGAATCGACCACGGAATCCGGTTCCCGTTCCACGGGTTTTCCGTCCGGTCGTAGGGGAACCGGCTCGACATCGATGCCGATGGAGGTCGCCGGCCAGACCGTCCAGCCCGCGCCGATGAAGTGGTCCCTGGCCTCGGCGTCACGCAGCCGGCGTTCGTGCGGAACGGCGTACGGGGCCGGCCAGACCTTCCGGAGCCGGCGCGCGACGGCTGGCTCACGGCTGCGGCCGGTGCGGAACGCATCGGGGCGCAGCGCGTACGTCGCGTACTGGGCGCGGGCCCGGTCGATCCAGAGCGCCAGCCAGACGCCGCAGACCACCAGGCCGACCGACACCGGGAACGGCACGGTCCGCATCGCGCCGCAGACAGCGCCCGGTGTGATCAGGAGCGCAGTGAACGACCTGCGCCAGACCCTGAGCCGGACCGCGCGGAGGCAGTGCGCGACCACCAGGGGCTGGTCGAATCCGAAGGACGGCACCGGACGTTCGACCGCTATCCGGCGCAGCACCCAGTCCGCGTACTTCTCCCCCGTCAGTACCCCCGGTTCCTTCTTCCGTTTCTTCCCGATTCTCAGCCAGCGCTCGATCCTGAGCTGCAGTCCGCTCTTCCTGGAATAGGCGTTCACCGCCAAGCGGCGCGTCACCTCGGAAGGCTCGCTCCGGCCAGAACCGCCATGCCATTCCGGCAATTCTCCCCCACCCGCTTCTTTTCCCCACCCACTGGCGGACGACCGTACCAACCTGCTCGTACCACCACCGCGCACTTGGGCAAAGAGGCCCACGGTGGTGCGGAGTTGGCCGGAAACCGACGACAGAGCACGGGGAGGCGTGGGGGGAGACGTTTGCGGTAGATACCCCCCAGGGGTATAACTGGGGGCACGAAGCCGATACCCCCCATGGGTATCGGAGGACCACACCGGAGGTTTCCGTGTCCTGCTGCTCCAGCGAAGGCACCTGTTCGACCACCGCGACCGCGCCGGTCGCCGTCACCACCGTGTTCACCGTCGCCGGGATGAGCTGCGGCCACTGCGAGCGGGCCGTCGGCGCGGCGGTCGGCGCGCTGGTGGGGGTCCGGGGCGTGCAGGTCGACGTGGCGGGTGGGGTGGTGAGTGTCGACTGGGACGGCGAACCGGACGAGGCGGCGGTGGGCGCCGCGATCGACGAGGCCGGTTACGAACTGACCGGCCGGGTCTGAGCGACCGGCCGCGGGAGCCCGGCTCCGGCCGGGAGAGAACACGAGGAGCCCTGATGACCACCCAGACAGCACCCGCCTCCACCGAGGTGGAACTCCGCATCGGCGGGATGACGTGCGCGTCCTGCGCCGCGCGGATCGAGAAGAAGCTCAACCGGATGGACGGCGTGCGGGCCAGCGTCAACTACGCGACCGAGAAGGCCCGGGTGGACTTCGGCCCCGGCACCAGCGTCGCCGACCTGATCGCCGCCGTCGAGGCCACCGGCTACACCGCCGCGCTCCCCGAGCCCCCGACGGCGGCGGCCGGAGGCGGCGAGCGGGCCGACGAACTGGCGCCGCTGCGGCAGCGGTTGGTCACGGCCGTCGTGCTGGCGGTGCCGGTGATCGCGATGGCGATGGTGCCCGCGTGGCAGTTCGACGACTGGCAGTGGCTGTCGCTGACCCTGGCCGCGCCGGTGGTGACGTACGCCGCCTGGCCGTTCCACCGGGCCGCCTGGACCAACGCCCGGCACGGCGCGGCGACCATGGACACCCTGGTCTCGATCGGCACCGGCGCCGCGTTCCTGTGGTCGCTGTGGGCGCTGTTCCTCGGGGACGCGGGCATGGCCGGGATGCGGCACGGCTTCGAGTTCACCGTCGCCCGCTCGGACGGCGGGTCGAACATCTACCTGGAGGCGGCGGCCGGCGTCACCGCGTTCGTCCTGGCCGGACGCTACTTCGAGGCCCGGTCGAAGCGGACCGCGGGCGCCGCGCTGAAGGCGTTGCTGGAGCTGGGTGCGAAGGACGTGGCGGTGCTGCGCGGCGGCCGGGAGGTCCGCGTCCCGGTCGGGCAACTCGCCGTCGGGGACCGCTTCGTGGTGCGCCCCGGCGAGAAGGTCGCCACCGACGGCACCGTGGTCGAGGGCAGCTCCGCCGTGGACGCCTCCATGCTCACCGGCGAATCCGTGCCCGTCGAGGTCACCGTCGGGGACACCGTCACCGGCGCCACCGTCAACGCGGGCGGCCGACTGGTCGTGCAGGCCACCCGCATCGGCGCCGACACCCAACTGGCCCGGATGGCCAAACTCGTCGAGGACGCCCAGAACGGCAAAGCCGCCGCCCAACGCCTGGCCGACCGGATCTCCGCCGTCTTCGTACCCGCCGTGATCCTGATCGCCCTCGGCACCCTGGTCGGCTGGCTACTGGCCTCCGACAACCCCACCGAGGCCTTCACCGCCGCCGTCGCGGTACTGATCATCGCCTGCCCCTGCGCCCTGGGCCTGGCCACCCCCACCGCCCTCCTCGTCGGCACCGGACGCGGCGCCCAACTCGGCATCCTCATCAAAGGCCCCGAAGTACTGGAGAACACCCGCAAAGCCGACACCGTCGTCCTCGACAAGACCGGCACCGTCACCACCGGACACATGACCCTCCTCGCCCTCCACACCACCGAAGACACCGACGAAGACCAGGCACTGCGACTGGCCGGAGCCCTGGAACACGCCTCCGAACACCCCATCGCCCGCGCCGTCGCCACCGCCGCCCGGGAACGCCTCGGCCACCTGCCCGCCGTCGAGGGCTTCGAGAACCTCCCCGGCCTCGGCGTGCAGGGCCTGGTCGAAGGGCACGCGGTGATCGCCGGACGCGAGGCGCTGCTGGCCGACCGGTCGCAGCCCCTGCCGGCCGGACTGGCGGCGGCGAAGGCCGCGGCCGAGCGGGCCGGACGGACCGCCATCGCGGTCGGCTGGGACGGAACGGCCCGCGCCGTGCTGGAAATCGCCGACGCCGTCAAACCCACCAGCGCCGAAGCCGTCACCCGACTACGCGCCCTGGGCCTGCGACCCGTCCTGCTCACCGGCGACAACCGGGCCGTCGCCGAGACCGTCGCCACCGAGGTCGGCATCCCCGCCGACGACGTGTACGCCGACGTCCTCCCCCAGGACAAGGCCGCCACCATCCGACGCCTCCAGAACCAAGGCCACACCGTCGCCATGATCGGCGACGGCGTCAACGACGCCGCCGCCCTCGCCCAAGCCGACCTCGGACTCGCCCTCGGCACCGGCACCGACGCCGCCATCCAAGCCGCCGACCTCACCCTCGTCCGCGGCGACCTGCGCACCGCCGCCGACGCCATCCGCCTCGCCCGCCACACCCTGGCCACCATCAAAGGCAACCTCTTCTGGGCCTTCGCCTACAACACCGCCGCCCTCCCCCTCGCCGCCACCGGCCTCCTCAACCCCATGATCGCCGGGGCCGCCATGGCCTTCTCCTCGGTGTTCGTGGTCGGCAACAGCCTGCGACTGCGCAGGTTCCGGGCGGCCTGACGGGGCCGGAGCCGATCAGTTTCCGAGAAGCCCCGGCGGCCGTCCCGTCCCTACGATCGAGAGCGACGGAGAACGGGAAACGGGAGGACCGGCCATGGCGGAGAAGCACGAGGGTTTCACGGCGGACGAGCGCGCGGCGATGAAGGAGCGCGCCAAGGAGCTGAAGGCGGAGTCCAAGCGGGCGTCCGCGGCGGCGAAGGCGGCCGAGGCGGAGAAGGACCTGCTGGAGAAGATCGAGGAGATGCCGGAGGCGGACCGGGTGCTCGCCCGGCGCTTCCACCGGATCGTCACCGAGGTCGCGCCGCAGCTGGCTCCGAAGACCTGGTACGGCATGCCCGCGTACAACAACGCGGACGGCAAGCCGGTGTGCTTCTTCCAGAGCGCCGCCAAGTTCAAGTCCCGCTACGCGATGATCGGCTTCAGCGACAACGCCAAGCTGGACGACGGCGCGATGTGGCCGACCTACTTCGCGATCGCCGAGCTGGGCGAGGCGGAGGCGGCCCGGATCGGCGAGCTGGTCGAGCGCGCGGCCTCCTGACCGACCGACGGCGGCGCCGTGGCGCGGGCCCGTCCCGCTACCCCTGGTACGCGCGCAGGGTGCGCAGGGCGGCCAGGGTGACGCCCGGGCGGGCCTCGTTCTCGGTGGCGGCGGACCAGCGGGCCCAGGTGATCGGCCAGCCGCCGTCGGGGAGTTGGGCCGCGGCGAGGTGGTCGAGGCCGCGTTCGGTCTCGGCGTCGGTGAACCAGGCCCGGGCCAGGCTGTCCGGGGTGGGCGCGTAGTCGTGCGGGAGGTGGAACTCGCCGGGCGCGTAGCCGGGGGCGAGCCGGACCTGCTCGGGGCGGGCCGGGTCGAGCAGGACCAGCCGCTGCCGACGCACCGACTCGCCCAGCCGGGCGGCCTGTTCGACGGCCCAGGCGCGGTCGGGGGCGGCGTCCAGGAAGCCGACGGCGGTGATCACCTCGTACGGGTGGGTCCGGTCGATCGCCTCGATCGCGCGGCGGCAGAAGTCCGCCGCGCCGGTCAGCCAGGGGTGGCGCAGCCCGGCCCGGAGCAGCGGGGCGGCGATCTGGCCGGTGGCGAGCAGGTCGGCGGGCGGGTCGTCGGCGACCGGCAGGAAGGGCGGGTGCGGGTAGCGGCGCAGGCTGGGCAGGACCGCCGGGACGCCGCCGTCCGGGGTGGTCGTCGTGGCGGCCCAGTCGCAGAGTTCGGCGCCGCGCGGACCGGCCAGGGCGTCCGCCTCGGCGAGGATCCGGGCCGCGGCGCCGGCGGCCAGCGGCTGGGCGGCGGGCCCGCGGACGTCGGGTTCCAGCCCGTACGCCCAGCCGCCGCCGGGCGCGCGGTAGGCGTCCAGGGCGGCGAGGACGCCCGCCGGGTCGGGGGCGTCGCCGAACAGGTGGGCGAAGCGCCGCTGTTCGAGGACCCGGCCGGCCGTCCACAGGTAGCCGGCCGCCCGGTCGATCGTGCCGTCGTCGATGCGTGCCACGGGCCGACCGTACGGGGCGGGAGAAACTTCGGCGCGGACCGATGAGTTCCGCCGGTGCGCCCCGTCCTTTCCTGTGACGGCAGCACGCGGCGTGCGGCGCGGCGAGCGCGGCACGCGGAACGGACGGAGCGACGGGATGAGCGTCAAGGGACCGGCCAGTTACTTCCCCTCCATCGAGCAGAAGTACGGGCGTCCGATCGCCGAGTGGCAGCGGTTGATCACCGACTCGCCGCTCACCCGGCACATGGAACTGGTGGCCTGGCTGAAGACCGAGTACGGACTGGGCCACGGCCACGCCAACGCGCTGGTCGCGCACACCCTCGCCGCCGCGGCGGGTGAGCGGTGAACACCCGGCGGGGAGACGGCACGACCGCGTACGTGACCTCCGCCGACGGCACCCGGATCGCCCACCAGGCCGTGGGGGACGGCCCGGCCGTGGTCGTCGTGGACGGGGCGCTGTGCCACCGCGCGTTCGGGCCGTCGGGCGGGATCGCGGCCGAACTCGCCGGGGCGCACCGGGTGTTCAGATACGACCGGCGCGGGCGCGGGGAGAGCGGCGCGGGCGGGCCGTACGCCGTGCGGCGGGAGGTGGAGGACCTGGCGGCGGTCGTCGCCGCGGCGGGCGGCCGGGCGACGCTGCTGGGCCTGTCCTCCGGCGCGGCGCTCGCCCTGCGGGCGGCGGGGGCGGGCATCGGGGTGGAACGGGTGGTGGCGTACGAGCCGCCGTTCAGCACCTCGCCGGAGCAGCTCGCCCGGTTCGCGGCGTACCGGGCGGGCGTCGAGGCGGACATCACCGCGGGCCGGCCGGGCGACGCGGTGGCCCGGTTCATGGCCCTCGTCGGCTCCCCCGGGGAGCTGGTCGAACAGCTGCGGCGGTCACCGGCCTGGCCGGCCTTCGAGGCGGTGGCCCCGACCCTGGTCAACGACGCGGAGGTGCTGGACGGGACGGCGGGCGCGCCGGTGCCCGCCGGACTGCTGGCCGCGCTGCCGGTGCCGGTGCTGGTGGCCGACGGCGGGCTCAGCCCCGCGCCGCTGCGCGACGCCGCCGCCGCGACGGCCGCCGCCGCGGGCGCGGAGTACCGCACCCTGGCGGGGCAGACCCACGAGGTCGCGCCCGAGGCGCTGGGGCCGCTGGTGGCCGAGTTCATCGCCCGCAGCTGAGGCCGGGGGCGGGAGCGAGCCGGGACCGAGGCGGGTCCGGGGCCGGGCTGGGGCGCGGGACGCGAGTCGGCGGGGCGACCACCGGCTCCGGGAAGCCCTCGGGACCGCCCCCGCGCAGCGGGGCGGGCACCGCCGGGGCGGGAGCGAGCCGGGACCGAGGCGGGACCGGGCTGGGGCACGGGACGCGAGTCGGCGGGGCGACCACCGGCTCCGGGAAGCCCTCCGGACCGCCCCCGCGCAGCGGGATGGGCACCGCCAGGGACGGAAGCGAGCC